>NZ_JYDG01000099.1:0-1347 GCF_003263545.1 Rahnella sp. AN3-3W3 | reverse complement strand
CTGGAGACAGAATTCGCGGGGCGGCCTGCTTTAACGCCTGCCTTAAAAAATTGGGTTGAAGATTTACCCGGGCAAAATGAGAAACAGCAAACCGCCCCCCGACTTACCTGGGTTAATGAAATAAATGATATCTGGATGGAAATCCCACGATTTGAAAATATATTATGGTGGGGAGCGTGGGTCGGAAGTATGTCAATGCTTACCCCTGTGTTGTTATATGCATACTCGATTTTATCTTTACCATTTGATTTAATTAGCTTTATTATTTTTTCCGTGGGTTTTATTACTATATTTTCATTTTTTTTCCTTTTTATTCGAGGAGCAATGTTTGTACCCCGAGGAACTCCAATTCGCTTTAACCGTCAGCGCCAAAAAATATATGTGTACGAGTACCAGCGTAAGTGGAATCCCTGGGTTCGCTGGCCAACGACAATCAAAGTGTTCGACTGGGCTGATGTTCATGCACAAATGACGCGGGAAACCGGACGTTACGATCAGGGCTACCGGCTGTACGGCGTTGTCTGCAAACCCGGGACAACTGAAATTATCGACAGTTTTGTGCTCAGCTGGGCGGTGGGTCATCCTAAGTTATTGCGCGGATTATGGAGCCACTGCTGTCACTACATGCAGGCGAAGCCCGTGCCCACCGCCCCGCTGCTGACAAAGGCACCCGCAAGCTGGACGCCGTTTAACACCGTCCGCTGGCCTGTTGATATCGACAGGGAGTCGACCACGGCGCCCGACAGCCAGCATGACGCTCAGCGCACAACAGGGATGATCAACCATGGGTAAGCTTAAACGCCGCAACAAAAAAATCGCCGAGCGGGAAACCGCCAGAGGCACTCACCCCCGCTTAATTCCCCCTGTAAAAAACTGGGATGAAGATTTGCCCGATTTAGCGGAAGAACAGCGTTATCCTCCGCAACTAATTCGGGTGAAGGCCATTAATGATGTCTGGATGGAAATTCCTCGATATGTGAATCACGGGTGGTCTGGGATATGGTTATTTTCATTAATACCATTAATACCATTAATTATGAGTATTAACTTTATTAGGTTGCCGGGCGTCACATCTCATCCTTTGCTGCTTTTCACTATCGGTTTGCAAATTTTGATTTTTTCTTCATTTTTGATCTGTTTACTTAAAAAAATCTTATTCGAACCCCGTGGCGCTCCAGTACGGTTTAACCGTAAGCGTCAGAAAGTGTATGTTTACGAATATCAGCGAACTATATGGCCATGGAAACGCTGGCACCCTGTTATTAAGGTTTTTGACTGGGCAGATATTCATGCCGAACGGGTGCTGATGGCGGGCCATGCTGACTGGGGACATCGTATCTATTGCGC
>NZ_JYDG01000098.1:0-5326 GCF_003263545.1 Rahnella sp. AN3-3W3 | reverse complement strand
CCATTAATACCCCACCCCAGCCCTCCCCTTCGCAGGGGAGGGAGCAGATCGGTATTCTTACTCATCTCTGTTAGAAAACTGAGAGAGTGACATCAAATCACCGCGCTTCTCGGCGCAAACACAAACCCGATATCGTTCTCGATCATCGCGGCCACCAGTTCAAATCCACCGTTTGGCTTAGCCTGGGCGAACTCCAGTTCGCTGGTAAACACCGGGCTGACCCAAAACTGATTCACCGGATCGCCGTAAATCTTCGGCAAACGCATTTTGTCGGCAGGGCCGCAGAGTGCGGAGGAAATCACGTGGCCTTCGAAACCGAGCGGTGCCATGGGTGACATCAGCGTGTGACCTTCGCCGAGCCAGCTCAGTGTGGTCCAGGGAACCTGCGCGTAGCCGGATAATGCACTCGCCATCTGCACGGCGTTTTCTTCGGTGACGTATTCTTTGCCAACTGAAAAAGCCAGCTCGATGCGGCGGTGCTTTTCCGCTTCATCGTTGAAAACAATGTCGATTTGCGGCATCGGGCGGATGCTCATGCCGACGGTGAAGAAGTAATAGTTTTCTTCATCTTCATGCTGGGAAATCGCCATCGGCGGCCAGTTGCCCTGATTGATCAGATAATATTTCAGCGACGGGCCAAAGCGTTCTTCATAGGATTCCAGCAGTTTACGCTGGATTTTCGGCCACGGATTAGTGAACTCATTTTGCCAGTCACGCCAGAAAAGACGGGTCTTTTCCGCCAGTTCACATTGTGTGTTGGTCGAGGCAGAACCCAGCGGGAAAGTCAGCGGATTCTGTTTAATGCAGCCGGCGGAATAACACACCGAATGATCGATATACAAACTCCAGCCGGGGATCACCGCCAGCAACAATCCCTGATACCACAACGCCGCGCCGTCATCGCTTTCATTCCACAGGATCTGAATTTGTGCCGGATCCAGCGGCGCTTCGCCTTCCAGATTCCGGCAATATTGCGCCGCCAGCATCGGGGCCATCCCCTGCTCCATCGCGTCCGTGTCATCGTTTACCGGCGCGGGCACCAGATTGCGTACCCAACAGGCACGCATTTTCGGAAAACGGTCGCGCAAATCTTCACGCGCAAAAATGTAGAAATACACCACGCGGTTATCCTGCTCGACCAGCGCGGTCAGGGTTTGTTTGTCGTTACTGACTTCAGCAACTATGTCGGACTGGCGCATATGACCTCAACATTATCAGGAAGCTTATTATTCCCTGTGATGGTCAGTGTAGAACGGATAAGCCAGCCCGATAACGGGCAATATTCCCAAAAATCCCCGATAAATCATTAAATCAGACGCTTTCTTGTCAAAATATCGACATCAGCGGCAATACATGCGGAACAGTTGTGCCAGATGCGCGGCCATTGGCGTCAGCGTGGTATCACGCCGCTGAATGAGATAGAACGTTGCTTTCGGCAGCGGCAGATCCAAATCTAGCGCCACCAGACTCTGGCCGATCACCGGATCGTTAATCACATCAACGGACAGTACGCTGAGAAAGTCTGTTTTCGCAATCAGGCTGGTGCACGACATAAAGGTTTCGCAGATCACGCTGATATTCGGCTCCGCATCCATTTCATTGAACACTTCGCTGAGCAGTTTGTAATAGCTGCCTCGCGGCGTCGGCATGGTCCAGTCGCAATGTCGCAACTCCTGCATCGACCGGGCGTTTTGCATCGGATGACCGCGTCTTGCCACTACGCGGTACTCTTTATCCATAAGCTTTTCATATAACAGTTCGTTATCAAAGGGTCCCTGATAATAGGTATTCACCGTGAAATCCAGCTCGCCCTGACGCAGTTCGGGGATCATCGATACCAGTTGTCCTTCAGCGATCCGCACCTTCACATCGGGGAATTCGCGGTGAAAACGGTCCACGACTTCCGGCATGATAGTACGCGCGATACTGGCACCCACACCGAGATTCACCCTGCCGCTGGTCCCGCCGAGGCGCTGAGAAATATCTTCCTGTGCGACACGTAGCTCTTCCAGAATCAGGCTTGCGCGCTTAAAAAACGCCTCACCACAGTCAGTTAACGTCACGCCCTGACGACGACGGATAAACAGCCGCGCGCCTAATCCTTCCTCAAGTTCTTTAATCGATTTGGTCAGCGCAGGCTGTGACAAATTCATCGTCCGGCTGGCGGCACGAATACTGCCCTGACGCGCAACCGACACAAACGCCCGTAACTGATGCATTTTAATTTGTGATGGCACGAGATTCTTTGATAACCCCTGATTATCACTAAGAAGATTTTGGCATCTTATATGCCCTGATTGCTTTATGTACATTGAAAATCATCTAAGGCCGCCTTTCGTCGCTTTCTGCACGCTGGCCTGCACTTCCCAAAGCATTAATTTCCTCCTTTCTGCCGCTGCGCGGAAAGCCTGCATGTCTGTACAAAAAGAGAGTCCGTGATGGTTAATGAGATTTCTGAACGTGTAGAAAAGCTGTTCCCTTCCCTGCAAACGCAACGTCGTGACCTGCATAAATACGCAGAATCCGGCTGGCTTGAATTTCGCACCTCCACGCTGGTGGCGGAACGTCTGGAAAAGCTCGGCTATACATTGAAACTCGGTAAAGAAGTGATAGATGCTGATTCACGTATGGGTTTGCCTTCTGACGCCGTGCTGGCTCAACAGGAGCAACGTGCGCTGGAACAGGGCGCGATTGCCCGCTGGATGCCGCATTTCTCCGGCGGTTTTACCGGTATTGTCGCCACGCTGGAAACCGGCCGCCCCGGTCCGGTGATGGGGTTTCGGGTGGATATGGACGCGCTGGATTTAAACGAAGTGCTGGAAGACCAGCACCGTCCGTTCCGCGAAGGATTTGCTTCTGCCAATAACGGCATGATGCACGCCTGCGGGCACGACGGTCATACGACCATTGGTCTCGGACTGGCGGAAGTGCTGATGCAGGTTCGCGACCAGCTGTGCGGCACCCTCAAACTGATTTTCCAGCCCGCCGAAGAAGGTACACGTGGCGCGAAATCGATGGTCGAGGCGGGCGTGGTGGACGATGTGGATTATTTCACCGCCGTGCATATCGGCACCGGCGTACCCGCGAATCACATCGTCTGCGGTAACGATACGTTTATGGCCACCACCAAACTCGACGTGCGTTTCACCGGCGTCGCTTCTCATGCGGGCGGCAAGCCGGAAGACGGTCGCAACGCCCTCCTCGCAGCGGCTCAGGCTACGCTCGGCTTACACGCGATCCCGCGTCACAGCGGCGGTGATTCACGCATCAATGTCGGCGTTTTACAGGCCGGTACCGGGCGCAATGTGGTGCCTTCCAGCGCCACGATGAAAGTGGAAACGCGTGGCACCACCAATGAAGTAAACGAATTTATTTACCAGCAGGCGCTGAAAGTGATTTCCGGCGCAGCCGAAATGCATCAGGTGAAATTCGACATCACCCTGATGGGCGCGGCGCAAAGCAGCACGCCAACGCCAGCCTGGGTGAATTACATCCACCGGCAGGCGGAAAAACTCGGCGAATTCGAACAGATCATAGACCGTCAGGAAGGCGCGGCCGGTTCGGAAGATGCCACGTACATGATGGAACGCGTGAAATCCCGCGGCGGCGAAGCCTCTTATGTGATTTTCGGTACCGACCTTAGCGCAGGCCATCACAATGAACTGTTTGATTTCGATGAAAAAGTGATGATGCAGGGCATCAAAACGCTGGCAGCACTGGCGCTGAATATCACTGAATTCAAAGGAGATAACTGATGGCTGATCAACAAAATATTGTCAATTTTATCAATGACTTTATCGATAACCAGCAGCCCGCGCTGGCAGAAATCAGTGATGCCATCTGGGACCATCCTGAAACCCGCTTTGTCGAATCCTTCTCTTCTGCATTACTGGCCGACAAACTCGACGCCAGCGGATTTACTGTTGAGCGCGGCGTCGGTGGTATGGAAACGGCGTTTGTCGCCAGCTTCGGCAGCGGCAAACCGGTGATCGCCCTGCTCGGCGAATTCGATGCGCTGGCCGGTTTAAGCCAGAAAGCCGGTTGCGATGTGGCTCAGCCATTGATTGAAAACGGCAACGGCCACGGTTGCGGCCATAATCTGCTGGGGACGGCGGCACTCGGCGGGGCGCTGGCAGTGAAAGCCTGGATGGAACGTGAAAACATTCAGGGCACGGTGCGTTTTTACGGCTGTCCGGGCGAAGAAGGCGGATCCGGCAAAACCTTTATGGCGCGCGAAGGGTTGTTCGATGACGTCGATGCCGCGCTGACCTGGCATCCGGAAACCTACAGCGGCATGTTCAGCAACCAGACGCTGGCCAATATTCAGGCGTCGTTCAGCTTTAAAGGCGTGTCCTCACACGCCGCCGCCGCGCCACATCTGGGCCGCAGCGCGCTGGATGCCCTGACGCTGATGAATACCGGCGCGAACTTCCTCCGTGAGCACATCATTCAGGAAGCGCGCCTGCATTACGCGATCACCAACGCGGGCGGGATTTCGCCAAACGTGGTGCAGGCAGACGCCGAAGTGCTGTATCTGGTCCGCGCGCCGCAAATGGATCAGGCACAGGCGATTTTCGACCGCGTAGTGGATATTGCCAAGGGTGCGGCGCTGATGACCGGCACAAAAATGTCGATGCGCTTTGATAAAGCCTGTTCCAACTACGTGCCTAACCGCACGCTGGAAAGCGCCATGTATCAGTACGTTCAGGCTTTCGGCACACCGCATTATACCGACGGAGAGCGGGCGTTTGCGGCGTCGATTCATGCCACGCTGAGCGAACAGGATATCGATAATAATCTGCTGAATATCTCCCGCACCAGCGGCGCAGAAGGCATCGAATTCGCCGAAACCCTGCGCCATTCCCCGCTGACAGACTCTGTTGCTCCGTATGCCCCGAACGGCAATATCCTCTACGGCTCAACCGACGTCGGTGATGTGAGCTGGCTGGTGCCGACGGCGCAGTGTTTCAGCCCGTGTTTTGCCGTCGGTTCGCCGCTGCATACCTGGCAGATTGTGTCGCAGGGGCGGACCTCCATCGCCCATAAAGGCATGTGTCTGGCGGCAAAAGTCATGTCCTCAACCGCAATTGAACTGTTCACTCAGCCGGATTTACTGGCGGCCTGTCAGAAAGAGCGAGATGTACAACGCGCACGACGCCCGTATCAGTGCCCGATCCCGGCTGGTGTGAAACCTTCGCCATTGAAATAAATCACAGGTGTCAGTTAATGAAATAAACCGCTCATTCGCGCCCCGTTCCGGCCCGGATGAGCGGCATAAATATAAAAAAAGACAAACACGACAGAGGGTTAACAGATGAGTATTCAG
>NZ_JYDG01000097.1:0-30058 GCF_003263545.1 Rahnella sp. AN3-3W3 | reverse complement strand
GGAACTGCCAGGCATCAAATTAGTAAAGAACGTGTTCCTTTTCCCGTGACAAGGAAAATAACAGGAACAAGCAGGCATCAGCCGATTGCTGATGCGTGTGAAAGAACCGGTGGAGCGGTAGTTCAGTTGGTTAGAATACCTGCCTGTCACGCAGGGGGTCGCGGGTTCGAGCCCCGTCCGTTCCGCCACTTATTGCATAACCCCTGAATCGAAAGATTCAGGGGTTTTTTGCATATGTTTTTTAGAATTCCAGAGCTAAAACGAATTTAACCTTCGTATAATTTTCTTATTCTCAGATAATCTCGCCCGATTTTTATAAAACTGGTTATTACTTCGGTTAAATAGCCTTAATTAACCCGGAATAACTATTTTTACACAATGGTAATTGTTATCAGTTATATTATTTCCTATTCAAGAAGCTCAGAAGTTTAACGTTAATCTCCTGTCTCAATAAGTAGTTCGTTTTAAGTTTGTTTATATTAGGATAAATAAGTGGAGATAAAAAATAACTTGTTGTGGAATCTTAAGTAAAATCTATAGTTCAGAGTTATATGTCCACAAATTACAGATGCAACTTTCAATAAAATATCATAAAGTCATATTTCTAAAAATTCACAAAGATCACTCATCATGAAATTCACACTGGATATGCTTGACTGGCGGGCTCTTGCTCCGGGAGTTAACAGTTGCGAACACTGGATCCAGTGGGCCCATCGGCCTGATGCAGAGAGATTCTCGGGCGAAATCCCTAAAAGCACGCAAATTCCCATGATGACTGCGCGTCGTATGAGTATTGGAAGTCGTTTCGCAGTGGATACAGGTCTTTTATTGCTCGAAAATTATAAAGTCGACGCTGCCATTTTTACCAGTCGTCACGGTGAGCTCGAAAAAACAGGGCGGATTTTGCATAATTTAGCGAATGAAGAGCCTGTTTCGCCGACAGAGTTTTCTATGTCAGTACACAATACCGCGGCGGGTTGGTTAACCATTACCGGTAAAAACCCTTTGCCAGTCACCTCATTAGCAGCGGGACATGATAGTTTTCAACAGGGAATACTTGAAGCACAATCAATGTTATTTGCGGGGGCTTCCCGCGTTATGCTGGTCGATTTCGACGGACAAATTCCTGCGATATATAATGAATCGGTAAATTCTGAGTTTCTTCCTTATGCGGTAGCAATAATATTAACGGCTGGCAATACTTTGCAGTGTGAGCGTGTTTCTATGCCCGGTGAACATCAGATAGTGCCGCTTGCGCAGAGTCTTCAATTCCTGCGCGGTTATCTTTCCTCTTCCCCTTCATTTGAGGTGAATGCAGGTAATCGTCACGGCTGGCAATGGTCACGTGACATGCAATGAGAGAATCTCAATTGAACCAAGGGGTGTCTTCTCTGGCGAACCGTATCTGGAGATGGTTGGCGACCGGATTCTTTTTCGCACTTTTCGGAATTGGCGGACTGTTGCTTTCGCTTATCTGGTTTAATCTGTTGCGGCTAATCATACGCCAGCCAGACAGATTGCACCGCATGACGCTGAACAGTATCCGCAGCAGCTTTCGGTTTTTCCTCGGCGGATTGCGTCTGGTTGGGGTGATGGATTACCGGTTTACAGGGGATGAAAAGTTTCAACAGGATACCGGCTGTCTGATCTTGGCAAATCATCCCAGCTTGCTTGACTATGTCATTCTGGCCTCACAAATGCCGCGCTGTGATTGCATTGTCAAAGAAGCTTTGCTGAAAAACCCGTTTCTGAGTGGCGTGATTAAAGCTGCCGGATATCTGGTTAACTCCGGATCGGATGCGCTGCTGCAGGCTTGTGAAACACGTCTGCAAGCGGGAGGAACGCTGCTGATCTTCCCCGAAGGTACACGTACCGTGTCTGGCGAGCCGTTAACTTTACAGCGTGGTGCGGCAAACATTGCGCTGAGAGCAAATTGTGATGTAAGAATTGTTCATATTACCTGTCAGCCACCTATGCTGACTAAACGGGGAAAGTGGTATCAAATTCCCCCGGTAAAACCTCAGTTTGTTATTACTGTTGCCGATAAGGTAAAAGCTGAAGACTTTCTCTATGAAAGCGATCTTTCGCCGGCTCTGGCTGCAAGACGTCTGACACAACATTTGCGCACTGAGCTGATGCGTGGAAATACTCAAGATAATGAGAAATAAGTCATGGATTCATTAAGTAACGACATTAAAGTCCTGATCATCACGACGCTTAATCTGGAAGGTATGACACCAGATGAGATAGAAACTCAGGCGCCGCTTTTTGGTGACGGTTTGGGGCTGGACTCCATTGACGCTCTTGAACTGGGCCTGGCGTTGAAAAAACAATACGGTGTGATCCTTTCGGCTGAAAATCAGGAAATGCGCGAACATTTCTATTCCGTTGAAAGTCTGGCCAGATTTATATCAGTACAGCGTGGTTAAAGAGATTCCTATGCAGAAGCAAGAAATTTACCAGCAAATTAGCGTCCTATTAATCAAGCTATTTGAAATTGATGAAAGTGATATCAGTCCGCAAGCGAAGCTTTATGAGGATTTGGAATTAGACAGTATTGATGCGGTGGATCTGGTTGTTCATTTGCAAAAGATAACGGGCAGAAAGATTAAACCTGAAATGTTCAAGTCTGTAAGAACAGTTCAGGATGTTGTTGATGCGATTGATGAATTGCTTAACACGCCTGAGTCCTGATATTTGTGAATAAGCCCCGGCATTTATCATTCCCATTGCTGGCAAAAATTGCCCGTTGGGCCATGCCGGTGGCGGTGATTGCTTATCCGATAGCCGTCTGGAGCGGATTAAAAAATTGGGGAACCGGCATTCTGGCACCTTTGCTGATCGCCATATTTATTCTGCGGTTACTGACTTTTCGCGGAAAATTATCCCAGCTTACTTTTTTTGGAAAAGCGATTGCCATCGTGGGGATTGTGCTGGTGGCAACCAGCGTTTTGCTCCGTGAAACATCAATGTTGCTGTATTACCCGGTCGCGGTGAATGCGTTATTGCTGGGAGTATTTTTCAGCTCGCTCTATGCCCGGCAATCTCTGGTTGAGCGACTTGCCCGTTTGAGTGAACCTGAATTACCGCCACGGGGCGTGATGTATACGCGTCGGGTTACGCAAGTCTGGTGTGTTTTCTTTTTATGTAATGGATCAATGGCCTTATATACCTGCCTGAAAGGCGATACGGATTTATGGGCTCTTTATAACGGCGGGATCAGTTATCTGCTGATTGGCTTATTGATGGGTATTGAATGGATAGTCAGAAAGCGTCTGCGTCAGTGATAACCCTGCCGATGTGTAAATGGCTGAGCGCGGAAAGATCTGAGGATCATCTCGTCGCATGGAATGAAAGCCATGAATGGCGGCAACACGAGTTTCGTCGCGATGTGCTATCTCTTCTTGCCGGGCTCCGCAGAACTTCTCATAGCCGTTGGGCGCTATGTCTGGAAGATAACTATTCTTTCGCGGTCGCCCTGCTGGCGGTGATTTACAGCGGAAAAACGCCGGTTCTGCCAGGTCATTTTCGTCCTGCGGTATTAGCTGAACAGCAAAGTGAATTTGATGCGCTGATTACCGATCTCCCTTTGTCACCGGATTGCCCGGTACTGCGTTTCCCGCTTGCGCTGCAAGAGACTTTGACGGTTCTGCCACCATGGCCGCAAGATGCCTCAGTCATCCTGTTTACTTCCGGTTCGACGGGGAAACCACAAAAAATCGTCAAGCCGGTTTCCTGTCTTGATCTTGAAAGTCAGTGGCTCGGCGCGCGCTGGGGAACAGAATTTGCTGGCGCGAGTTTTGCCGCCACCGTTGCCCCTCATCATATGTATGGCCTGAGTTTCGCTTTCATGTTGCCGCTGTCTCTGGGACTGCCGTTTGCGACCACCAGTGTTAAATATCATGAGCAATTACACTCTCTGGCTTCCGTACATTCTCTGGTTTTCATCAGCAGCCCTGCATTTCTGGAAAGACTGGATCCGGCGCTGAATACGCCAAAACTCCGGCACGTTTTTTCAGCTGGCGGACCGCTGAAACATGAGGCTGCACGCTTAGTCGCACAAACTTGCGGCGACGTGCCGACGGAAATCTATGGCACGACAGAAACCGGTGTTATCGCTTTTCGGCAGCAGCATCAGCCAGAACAGTTCTGGACGCTATTTGGCGAAAACGTTTTTTCGCTCAGCCCTGATGGCAATACTTCCCTGATTTCGCCACTGCTTTCGCCTTCGTGCTGCTTCACGCTTAGCGATGAGATTCGAATGTTGCCTGCCGACCCGTGTCATTTTGAGTTGCTGGGTCGCAAAGACCGGATCGTTAAAATAGCCGAGCAACGGGTGTCCCTGACTGAAATAGAACAACGTTTGTGCCAGCTGGATCTTCTTTCAGAGGCCAGCGTGCTGACTGTTGAAAAGCGCGGGCGGGTTTATGTGGCTGCCGTGCTGGTGTTAAGCCGCAGCGGAGAACAGTTACTGGATGCGCAAGGTCAGGTAGCGCTGCTGGACAATCTTCGTCAGAGCCTGCGCAGCTGGACATCGCCCGTTGCGCTGCCACGATACTGGCGCATTGTTCCGGCGATCCCCCTTAACCAGCAAGGCAAGCGCTCGGCTGCTGAACTACAGGAGATGTTTTTGTGAATATGCCTGACGTGCTGAACCAGCAACTCACCAGCGAAACCGGCCTGCTTCTTACGTTCAGGTTGCCTGCACAATTACTCTGGTTCAGGGGCCATTTCCCGTCGTCGCCAATCCTTCCTGGTGTGACACAGGTGAACTGGGTCATGAACTACGCAGAAACGATTTTGGGAATGAATAAAGCGTTTGCTGGTATGGAAGTGGTGAAGTTCCAGCGGCCGCTTTTACCTGAAGAAACCGTAGATTTGCATATCGACTGGCTGAGAGAAAAAAACCGGCTGGTATTCCGGTACAGCGTAGGTGATGCCGTCGCCAGCAGTGGGAAAATCACATTATGTCCATGATGCAGCCAGCCCCATTTTCTCCCTGCCTGATTATTCCTTGCTACAACCACGGGCCGATGATGGCCGGTGTTTTGGAAAGCCTCCGGCCGTTCGATCTGCCCTGTATCGTGGTAGACGATGGCAGCGACGCGCAAACGGCAGACGAGCTACAACGTCTGGCTTGCATCACACCATGGATGAGTCTGACGCGCTTACCGGCAAATCAGGGAAAGGGTGGTGCCGTGATGGCGGCGCTGCGGCTGGCTGCTGAAAAAGGCTTCACTCATGCACTGCAGGTTGACGCCGACGGTCAGCATCAGCTTTCTGACGTCCCCGCAATGCTGGCGGAAGCCAGAAGCTACCCGGATTGTCTGATCTCCGGTCAGCCGGTTTACGATGACAGCGTGCCGAAATCGCGTCTTTATGGCCGCTATATCACGCATTTCTGGGTATGGATCGAAACCCTGTCATTCTCAGTAAAAGACAGCATGTGCGGCTTCCGCGTTTATCCTCTCAGGCCTTGCCTGCAACTGATGGAGAAAAAGACGCTGGGTTTGCGGATGGATTTTGATACGGAAATCATGGTGCGTCTTTACTGGCAGGGCACGCGCAGTCGTTTCCTGCCCACGCGGGTGACTTACCCCGAAGACGGCCTCTCGCATTTTGATGCCGTGAAGGACAACCTGCAAATTTCCTGGATGCACACCCGGCTGTTTTTGGGCATGTTGCCGCGCATTCCTTATTTGCTGCGCCAGCGTAAAGACCGGCCGGAACACTGGTCAGTGACTCAGGAACGTAAAGGATTGTGGGGTATTCGCCTGATGCTGGCGGTTTACCGGACGCTGGGTTACAAAGCTTTTCGTCTGCTACTTTATCCGGTCATCACTTATTTTTGGCTCACTGGCCGCAAACAGCGCAATGCGTCTGCGGACTGGCTTGAACGTGTCCGCACTATAGCCGCACAGCGCAACATTTCCCTGCCTTATCCGCTGAGTACGTTCCGCCATTTCATGCGCTTTGGTGAATCTATGCTGAGTAAACTGGCGAGCTGGCAGGGCGATAAAACCCTGACAGACGTGGTGCTGGTCAATCCCGAAATTTGTGAATCACATATTGCCTCCGGCCGTGGCAGGCTGATCCTCGCTTCACATCTGGGCGACATCGAATCCTGCCGGGCGATTGGTGCGCTCAATCACCGGATCACCGTCAATGCGCTGGTGTTTACCGAACACGCCGAACGGTTCAATCAGGTGATGAAAGAAATTAATCCGCAGGCGGTGGTTAACCTGATTCAGGTCAGCCAGATGGGGCCGGAAACGGCTATTTTATTGCAGGAAAAACTGGATGCCGGTGAATGGGTAGCGATTGTCGGTGACCGCACGTCTGCCAGCCAGCATCAGCGCGGGGAGCATTCCCGCATCATTTACAGCGAGTTTCTGGGCCAGCCCGCGGCCTTCCCGCAAGGGCCTTTTATTCTGGCTGCGGCGCTGCGTGCGCCGGTCATGCTGATGTTTGGCATCATGCAGCAACAGCGGCTGCATATTTACTGCGAATCTTTTGCGGATCCCCTGATCCTTCCGCGCGGCAAGCGTCTGCCTGCGCTGCAGGCCGCTGTCGATCACTATGCCGCACGGCTGGAACATTACAGCCTGCTTGCGCCGCATGACTGGTTCAATTTTTACGATTTCTGGCAGCATCCCGCGGATGTTGCCCCTGACAGGAAACCTGACTGATATGACTTCCAAACTTGATCCGCGTTTTAACGATCCGCGATTTTCCACCCGTGTCGAAATCACTGTGCCTTTTCATGATGCAGATGCGATGGGCGTGGTCTGGCACGGCAACTATTTCCGTTATCTGGAAGTCGCGCGCGAGCAGTTACTCAAACAGTTTGATTACGGTTACCGTCAGATGGAGGCTTCCGGTTATGTCTGGCCGATCGTGGATACCCGCCTGAAATACATCGCACCGGTGCTCTTTGAGCAGCGTATTGCGGTTCATGCTCAGCTTGAGGAAATTGAAAATCGTCTGCGTATCGGCTATCAGATTTATGACATCGAAACCGGTAAACGCACGACGACGGGTTACACATTGCAGGTCGCGGTAGATGCCACCACGAAAGAAATGTGCTTCGTCTCGCCGCAGGTGCTTTTCGATAAAACAGGAGTCAGTCTGTGAAAGCTTTTCTGTTCCTCGTACTGACCTTCTTAAGCGTAACCACGCACGCCGTCACGCTGGAAGAATTACAGCAACGCTTCAGTCAGGTGCCGGTATTGCGTGCTGATTTTGCGCAGCAAAGAACCATCAGCGGGATGGCACAACCGCTCAATTCCAGCGGCAATCTGCTGATTGCTCAGCAGCAGGGGTTGTGGTGGCAGCAGGAAAAACCGTTCAGCCTGACGTTATTGCTGACAGAAAAACGCATGGTACAAATCATGGCGGGGCAGGAACCGCAGGTAGTGACGGCAGATAATAACCCGCAGATGTTCCAGTTCAACTCCTTGCTCAGCGCGCTGTTCCACGCAGACCGCAAGGTGCTGGAAGAAAACTTTGCTCTCGATTTTAAAGATTTGGGCAAAGGCGCCTGGAAACTCGTCCTGACGCCGAAAGTGTCACCGCTGAACCGACTGTTCCGCAGCATCACGCTTAATGGCGAAACCTTCCTGAACAATATTGATATCAATGATATGCAGGGCGATGCCACACACATTCGTTTCTTCAATCAAAAAACGACGCCTGCCACGCTGACCGACGCCGAGAAACGCCATTTTGCATCCTGATCTTCACAGAAAACTGGCGCAAAGCTGGCTGCTGATTATCGCGTTGATGGTGGCGGCACTGTTCTGGTTGCTGCCGCGCAGTCAGATTAACAGCAGCGTGCTGGCGCTTTTGCCTCAGCAGCAGACGGCGGATGTTCCGCAGGCATTTTCTGACGGATTCACGCAGCGGCTGGACAGGCAACTGATGTGGCTGGTCAGTCCGCCGCCGGGTGCCGGGGTTCAGCCCGCCAATGACTGGCTTACGCAACTGCAAACGTTGCCGGAGCTGAATCGCATCGCAGGGCCGATGGATGCGCAGCGTCAGCAGGAGTGGGGCGCTTTCTTCTTCAAACATCGCAATGCGTTGCTTGATGACGCGACGCGCCAGCGCCTGAAATCGGGCGCTGAGGCACAAAGTCAGTGGATCCTCGGTCAGGTCTATTCGGCATTTTCAGGCGTCAGTGGCAAAGAACTGGCAAACGATCCGCTGCTGCTGCTGCGGGCTTCGCAAATGGCGCAACAGCAAAACAGCGCTGGTATGACGCTGGATCAGGGCTGGCTGATGGCCCGCGATAAACAGGGGCGCAGCTGGTATCTGCTGCACGGCGAGCTGAAAGCCTCTTCGTATGACATCACCTCGGCAAAACACACTGTGGCGGTGCTCAGTGCGGCGAAAGATGCGTTTGAAGCACGCTGGCCGGGCGCGCAAGTCCTCGGGCGCGGCACGATTTTCTACAGTAATTATGCCAGTCAGCAGGCTGAGCACGATCTCTCCACGATTGGCGCGGCATCAGTGCTGGGCGTGTTTGCGCTGATCTTACTGATGTTCCGCTCTGTCCTGCCGTTGTTGCTCAGCCTGCTATCTGTCGCTATCGGCGCGCTGTCTGGCACCGTTTTGACCTTATGGATATTTGGCGAAATTCACGTGATGACGCTGGTGCTGAGTACCAGCATTGTCGGCATTTCCGCCGACTATACGTTGTACTTCCTGACGGAACGGCGTGTACACGGTGAGGTGAATTCCCCGCTGGAAAGTCTGAAAAAGCTCTTCCCCGCCTTATCTGTGGCGCTGCTGACCACGGTGGCCGCCTATCTGATGTTGCTGATTGCGCCGTTCCCCGGCCTGCAACAGCTGGCTGTTTTTGCCGCCGCCGGGCTGAGTGCCGCCTGTATCACCGTAATGTGCTGGTATCCGTATTTATCGAAGCGTTTGCCGGTCGGGCCAGCCCCGGGACTGGCGATCATCATGCGCTGGTTGCTGGCGTGGCGCAGCCGCAAAGCCGTTAGGTTCGGATTACCCTTGCTGATTTTAGTGCTGGTGGTGGCCGGAATATCGCGGCTGAAAATCAATGATGACATCGCCGATCTGCAATCTCTTCCTGCGGATTTACAGCAGCAGGAACAGCAGATCGCCGCGCTGACCGGACAGACAAACGATCAGAAATGGCTGCTGGTGTATGGCGACAGCGCAGAACAGACACTGCAACGTCTGGAGGCTTTGCGGCCAACGCTGGCGCAGGCCAAAGAGAAGGGCGTAATTGACGGATTCCGTGCGCTCAGCCTGCCTTCACAAGCACAACAGCAGCGCGATTTATCCCTGCTCCGCCAGCGCACCCCGAAAATTATTGCGCAGTTGCAGCAGGCGGGCGTGACGGTGGCGAACCCTGATCTCAGTGCGCAAACGGTTGATGTGCCGCAATGGCTTAACAGTGTGGTAAGCGAGGGCTGGCGTTTGCTGTGGCTGACGCTGCCGGACGGGCGCAGCGCCACGTTAATTCCGGTGAGCGGCGTGCATGACAGCGCAGCGATGGCGGCGCTGGCGGCTTCCACACCTGGAGCGGGCTGGATCGACCGCAAAACAGAATTCAGCAGCCTTTTCTCACAATACCGCGTTTATCTGACGTATCTGCTGGCGCTGGCTGTGGCGGTCATTGCGGCTATTTATCTCTGGCGTTTTCGTCTGCCGCACGGGCTGATTTGCCTGGTGCCGACGCTGCTTTCGCTCGGAATGGGCGTCGCGGCGCTGGGTTTCAGCGGTCACAATCTCAATCTTTTCTCCCTGCTTGCGCTGATCCTGGTGCTGGGGATTGGCATCAATTACACCCTGTTTTTCACCAATCCGCGCGGCACGCCCACCACATCAATGTTTGCCATTTTCATGGCCGTGGTAACGACATTACTGACGTTTGGCATGCTGGTGTTCAGCTCGACACAGGCGATCAGTAGTTTCGGAATCGTACTGAGCGCCGGTATATTAACGGCTTTCCTGCTGTCGCCACTGACCTTGCCAGCAAAAAAACGAGGACGTAAAAAATGACCCGATTGATGTGGCCGGTGCTGGCGCTTCTGATCTTAATGCTGGGCGGTTGTGCGATAAATTCCCCTTCCGGTACTGAGCCTCAGGCGTGGCTAAAACGCGGCGTGCAGGTGAAACTTCCCGCCCCCTTATTAGATAAGCCGGTCAGTCAGCAACAGTTACTGACGGCTACCGTCAACGGCAAACAACAGTCATTGCTGGTGCTGCTCAATGCGGATGGCAAATCGCTGCAACTGGCCGGATTGTCTCCGCTTGGGATCCGCCTGTTCAAAGTGGTCTACGATCAAACAGGCATCCACACCGGGCAGGCGATAAAAATTGAGGGTTTACCTCCCGCTAATCAGGTTCTGGCCGATATTATGTTGAGCTACTGGCCGGTACAGAGCTGGCAACCGTTGCTGCCAGCGGGCTGGACGTTCGATGAGCAGCCTTTGCGCCGGACATTACTGGATAACGAAGGCCATGCCATCACCCGTATTGATTACGTGACGCAGGGCGGCACGCGTCAGCCTGTTTCGATTACTCAGATGGCGTTTCACTACCAGATAACTATCCAGAATGTCGGTGAATAACATGATCTACTTTTCGGCCGTGGGTATGGTTAACGCGCTGGGAAATAACAATGCGCAAATCGCTGCCAGCCTGATGGCGGGCGTAGCGCCGGGTATGACCGTGCAGGAAGGCTGGCTGACGGAAGACCGGCCTGTCTGGCTGGGCAGTGTGACGGGTGACTTGCCTGCCATCCCGGCAGATCTCTCTGCGCACCGCAGCCGCAATAATCAGCTGTTACTGGCCGCGCTGGCGCAAATTGAAGCGCCGGTAAACGACGCGATCGCCCGTTATGGCAAAGATCGCGTGGCAATCGTAATGGGCACCAGCACATCAGGCATTGCTGAAGGTGAAGACGCGGTACGCTATCTTCAGCAGCATGGTGAATTCCCTGCGGGTTATGACTATCAGCAACAGGAGTTAGGTGATCCTTCAGAGTTTATGGCGCAACTGCTGGATCTGAGTGGCCCTGCCTATACCTTATCGACGGCCTGTTCTTCCAGTGCGAAAGCGATTATCAGCGGAAAACGCCTGATTGAATCCGGTCTGGCTGATGCCGCGCTGGTCGGCGGAGCTGACAGTTTATGCCGGATGCCGGTAAACGGCTTTAACAGTCTGGAATCTTATTCCCTCGGTCATTGCACGCCATTTGGGCAAAACCGCGATGGGATCAATATCGGTGAGGCATCAGCCCTGATTTTGCTGACACGTGAACCGGCAGATATTGCGCTGCTTGGTGCCGGTGAATCATCAGATGCCTGGCATATGTCTGCGCCGCATCCTGAAGGGCTGGGCGCCGAACGCGCCATTACTATGGCGTTAGAACAGGCCGGTCTGCGTCCCGGGGATGTGGGATACATCAATGCACATGGCACTGCCACGCCGCTTAACGATCAGGTGGAAGCCGCGGTGATCCACCGGCTGTTTGGCAACCGGACGCCGTGCAGTTCTACCAAACACCTCACCGGTCATACGCTGGGTGCGGCGGGCGCAACGGAAGCAGCGCTGAGCTGGCTTATCCTCACGCAACATCTTACGTTGCCGCGACAGGATTTCAGCATAACGCCGCGGGATAACAGCCTGCCGGATATCCGTCTGGTGGAGACGACAGAAATGGCGGAGAAACCGGTCATTTTATCCAACTCCTTTGCTTTTGGCGGCAATAACGCCAGCCTGGTGATCGGAAGACCGTCATGAATGCCTTAAACGCAGCGGATTATTTACCGCATGAATCGCCGATGGTGTTGCTGGAAAACATCATCGACGTGACAGAAGAAACGGCGTTGTGCAGCGTCGTGGTTTCAGAAAACGGCGTGCTGGCACCGTTTCTCAATACCCGTGGTGCGTTGCCCGCGTGGTACGCCATTGAGCTCATCGCGCAAACTATTGGCGTATGGAGTGGCTGGCACGGCGCGCAGAGCGGGTTATCGCCGCAGGTGGGCATGTTGCTGGGCGGCAGGGCGATAAAATGCAGCGTGCCGGAATTTGCAGCAGGCAGTGAATTACGGATAAGCGTGGCGATGGTATTGCGCGACGAAAAACTCGCCAGCTTTGAAGGCGTTATCTGCATCAAACGAGAGCAAGACAACCTTCAGGTTGCACAGGGAAGGCTGAATACGTACCAGCCAGACAAGGATGAATTGATTAAATTGACACAGGGGAAACTGGAATGACGCGTTCGGTATTAGTGACCGGTGCCAGCAAGGGGATCGGCAAAGCCATTGCCTGTCGGCTGGCAGGCGATGGCTTTTTGATAGTCATTCACTACCACAGCGATAAAGCGGGTGCAGAAAACACCCTGCAACAGATAACTGAAAATGGCGGTAGCGGTCGCATTGTGCAGTTCGACATCAGCAACCGCCAGCAGTGCCGCGACGTGATCGAAGCGGACATAGAAGCGCATGGTGCGTATTACGGTGTAATTAATAACGCCGGCATCACCCGCGACGGCGCGTTTCCTGCGCTGACTGACGAAGACTGGGACGGCGTAGTCCACACCAATCTCGACAGCTTCTACAATGTTTTACACCCTTGCGTAATGCCGATGATCGGCCTGCGTCAGGGCGGGCGCATTATCGCACTTTCCTCGGTTTCCGGTATCACGGGCAACCGCGGTCAGGTCAATTACAGTGCGGCCAAAGCCGGGATTATCGGAGCCTGCAAAGCGCTGTCGCTGGAGCTGGCGAAACGCAAAATCACCGTCAACTGTATTGCGCCGGGGCTGATCGACACCGGTATGCTCGACATGGAACAGCCGGCGCTGGATGCTGCCATGAGCATGATCCCACTTAAACGTATGGGACGTGCCGAAGAAGTCGCCGGATTGGCGAGCTATCTGATGTCGGATATCGCGGGCTATGTGACACGCCAAGTAATCTCCATCAACGGAGGCATGGTATGAGTCATCGTGTAGTGATCACCGGTATGAAAGGGGTTACGGCATTCGGCAACCACTGGGACGAGGTTTCTGCCCGTCTGCAGCAGGGTAAAAATGCCGTTCGTCATATGGATGAATGGTTGATTTACCAGGGGCTGAACACTCATCTGGGCGCACCGGTGGATGATTTTGTGTTGCCTGCGCACTACACCCGCAAACGTATCCGCTCGATGGGGCGCGTCTCGTTACTTTCAACGCGTGCAGTGGAACTGGCGCTGGAACAGGCCGGTTTGCTGGAGGACCCGGTTCTGACCGATGGCGAGACCGGCATTGCGTTCGGTTCATCGACCGGCAGCACCGGTCCGGTGAGTGAATTCGCCACCATGCTGACGGAGAAGCACACCAATAACATCACCGGCACGACGTATGTGCAGATGATGCCGCACACCACGGCCGTGAATGCAGGATTATTCTTCGGGCTGAAAGGGCGTGTTATCCCGACGTCCAGCGCCTGTACCTCCGGCAGTCAGGCCATCGGTTATGCCTATGAAGCGATCAAACACGGTTACCAGACTGTGATGGTGGCGGGCGGTGCGGAAGAGCTCTGTCCGTCTGAAGCGGCTGTTTTTGACACGCTGTTCGCCACCAGCCAGCAGAATGATCACCCTGAACTTTCGCCGCGTCCGTTTGACACACAGCGTGACGGTCTGGTCATTGGCGAAGGAGCCGGGGCGCTTATTCTTGAGTCGCTCGAACATGCACAGGCGCGGGGCGCGAAAATTTATGCTGAAATCGTCGGATTCGCCACCAACTGCGACGCGGCGCATATTACCCAGCCGCAGCAATCCACCATGCAGATTTGTATCGAAAAAGCGCTGAAAAATGCCGGTATTCCTGCTTCTGAAATTGGCTATATCAGTGCGCATGGCACGGCAACAGATCGCGGCGATATCGCGGAAAGTCACGCAACTGCCGCCATATTTGGTGATCAGACGCCTATTTCATCGCTGAAAAGTTACTTCGGCCATACGCTCGGAGCCTGTGGTGCGCTGGAAGCGTGGATGTCGCTGGAAATGATGCGTGAAGACCGGTTTGTGCCGACCATCAACCTGACGCAGCCGGATCCGCTTTGCGGCGAACTGGACTACATCATGGGGGAATCTCGCCATATTCAGACTGAATTTATTCAGTCGAATAACTTTGCATTCGGTGGGATCAACACCTCTTTAGTTTTCCGTCGCTGGCCGTAAACAATGAACTCTGCGCGTCTCATCACTGCATCGCTGGATGACCCTTTTTCGTTGTCCCGCTTGTCCGCAGACATGATGGACAAAAGTGCCGCAATGAACCCCGCCCGCCGCCAGCAATGGCGTGCGGGCAGGGTGCTGCTGGCCGAAGCATTGTCCGTTTTCTGCGGTTGTGAGACCTTGCCGGAACTGCAGTTTTCCGCGCACGGAAAACCCTTTTTTGCCGATGTATCCCTGCCGCATTTTTCTCTCAGCCACAGCAAAAATCATCTGCAACTGCTGCTATGTCAGGCGGGTGAAGCCGGAGGCGATGTGGAGCAAATGCGTCCGCGGCGTCGTTATCATGACGTCGCCCGCGAAGCATTCAGTGACACTGAATTTCTGTGGCTGATGGAACAAGCGGAACCGCAAATGGCGTTCTGGCAACTGTGGTGTCTGCGTGAAGCGTGGCTGAAACAGCAGGGCGGTAGCGTGTGGCAGATGGACCGGATCCGCCTCGTTCCGGCCTTCAGGTCTTTTACGTCTGAACCCGCCACGGACACGCAGTTATGGTATTTAGCCGATGGTTCTGAGATGCGTGCGCTGGCGCTGCCTGCGGGTGTTTCAGAACTTGAAGAATATGCTTTTAACGCGGCTTCCGGTGATTTTGTCCCACTGGCTTGCCGGCCATGGTCGCAATTTTCCTCCCGCTGATTATTGCGTTCAAATCAAAAGTCTTCAGGGGAGATATTCAGCTCCCGCGTGTTCCCAGCTTTTCACTCAGAAAATCAATAAAACACCGGATCCTTGTGCTGACCGTCTGATCGCTGTAATACACCGCGTGGAAAGGCATGGCGATACGCAGGGTGTCCGGTACCAGCAGTTTCACCAGATCTCCCCGTGCAACATCCTCATCGGTCATAAAGTCCGACAGACAGGCAATGCCGTTGCCCTGTAAACACAATCTGCGCAGTGTCTCACCGCTTCCTGAGCTGATAAACGGTGTGACCGTCAGTTGCTGGCCGTCCGCGCACAGCAGTGGCCATTTGTTCAGCGCCACCACTTCGTTAAAACCCAGACATCGGTGTTTTAGCAGATCATCAGCGCTTTGTGGCGTTCCCCATTTTTTCAGGTAATCCGGCGACGCCAGCACGCTGCGATAGCTGAGCATCAGCTTGCGCGCCCGCAGGCTGGAATCTTCCAGCTCACCGACGCGGATCGCCACATCCACTTTATGGTCGATCAGATTGATATTGCTCTCGGAAGAAAAAAGCGCGAGCGACATCTTGGGGAATCGTTCGGTGAATTCTGCCACCAGCGGTGAAATGATATGCAAAATAACCGGCGTCGCTGCATCGATGCGTAAAATCCCCTGCGGATCGTCGCGGTTCTCCAGCAGATCGTCTTCTGCTGCCGCCATTTCATGGAGGATCTTCTGTACGCGGACGAAATAGCGCTCGCCTTCGTGCGTCAGGCTGATCTGGCGCGTGGTGCGGTTGAGCAGGGTGATGCCCAGTTTTTGTTCCAGACGTTTCAACGTCCGGCTGACCACGGAATTATCCTGCCCCAGCTGTTCTGCCGCGCGGCTGAAACTGCCGCTTTCCACCACCGTGACAAAGGTAATCAACTCTTCAGAACTGGCTCGCATTGTTGTTACTCCAGCATAAATAAATTGATATTTTGGTTATTTCTGTCATTTAAGCACAAGCCGATAATAGCCGCCATCAAATCGATATTCATGTGGAGTAAAGGTTATGCCGCTTGCACTATTAGCACTGACCATCAGTGCGTTCGCTATAGGAACAACAGAGTTTGTTATCGTCGGCCTGGTGCCGACCATCGCACAGCAACTGGGCGTTTCAGTCCCGTCCGCCGGTTTGCTGGTGTCCATTTACGCGCTCGGCGTGGCGATTGGCGCACCGGTTCTGACCGCACTGACGGGCCGCGTACCGCGCAAAACGTTGCTGATTGGCCTGATGGTGCTGTTCACGCTGGGTAACCTGCTGGCGTGGCAGTCACCGAATTACAGCACGCTGGTGATGGCGCGTCTGCTGACCGGCCTGGCGCATGGTGTGTTCTTCTCTATTGGCTCGACCATTGCCACCAGTCTGGTGTCGAAAGAAAAAGCGGCCTCTGCCATCGCGCTGATGTTTGGTGGTCTGACCGTGGCGCTGGTGACGGGGGTGCCGCTCGGGACATTTATCGGTCAGCATTTCGGCTGGCGTGAAACTTTCCTCGCGGTGTCGCTGATTGGTGTCGTTGCCATTATCGCCAGCGCGATCCTGATACCGAATAACATCAAAAACAAACCGGCAGCGCGTATTGCCGATCAGGTCAAAGTGCTCATGAACCCGCGTCTGTTACTGATTTACGCCATCACCGCGCTGGGTTACGGCGGCGTATTCACTACGTTCACGTTTCTTGCGCCGATGATGCAGGAACAGGCCGGTTTCTCCGCCAGTATGGTCAGCTGGATCCTGCTGGCGTATGGCGTGTCGGTTGCCATCGGCAATATCTGGGGCGGCAAACTGGCTGACCGCCACGGAGCCGTTAAAGCGCTGACGATTATTTTTGCCGCACTTGCCGCGCTGTTGCTGATTTTCCAGTTCACTTCAGGTTTCGGTATTCCGGCGTTGATCACGCTGCTGGTGATGGGTATTTTCGCCTTCGGCAACGTACCGGGATTGCAGGTTTACGTGGTGCAGAAAGCCGAAGAGGTAACACCGAATGCGGTCGATGTGGCGTCTGGTCTGAACATCGCAGCATTTAACGTCGGTATCGCTTTAGGTTCGGTGATTGGCGGGCAGGTGGTTTCCACAATTGGTCTGGCGCAAACGCCGTGGATTGGCGCGGTGATCGTCGCGGGCGCGCTGTTACTTATCCGTCTGAGCGGGCATCTCGACCGCAAGCCGAAAGCGGCGCTGGCCTGATTTATCCTGCATTCTGTGTCTTCACGGCTCGCTTCGGCGGGCCGTTTTAGTTTTTGTGCTAGCCTGTAGATGTGACAAGGTTGTATACCAATGTAAACAGATTTGGCCTGAGCGCCTGCGGGCGTATACTGAACTTTCGCTGTGGGAATCTCTCTCATATAGCAACGATATAACGGGTAAACAGGCGATTAGCGTGCGGAAAAAAACATATGCAATGAGGTATGTCGCAGGTCAGCCCGCTGAGCAAATCTTTCCGGGTGCCCTCGCACATTTAGGGCCGGATTTGCCGCCGGGTGCTGCGCTACCCAACTCGAATATTCTGCGCGTCATGGTGTGGAATATCTTTAAACAGCAGCGGGCTGACTGGTTGTCAGTTCTGCGCGATTACGGCAAAGATGCGCAACTGGTGTTACTTCAGGAGGCGCAGACGACGCCCGAACTGATCCGCTTTGCCACATCCAACTATCTGGCTGCCGATCAGGTGCCGGCGTTTATGCTGCCTCAGCACCCCTCTGGCGTGATGACACTCTCTGCCGCGCATCCGGTTTATTGTTGCCCGTTGCGTGAGCGTGAGCCACTTCTGAGGCTGTCTAAATCGGCATTAGTGACTGTCTATCCGCTTCTGGATGGTCGTTTGCTGATGGTAGTGAATATTCATGCCGTCAATTTCAGCATCGGTATCGACGTCTACAGCAAACAGCTCGACCCGATTGGTGAGCAGATTGCTAACCATAAAGGGCCGGTGATTATGGCGGGGGATTTCAACGCCTGGAGCAAACAGCGTATTAACGCACTGTACGGCTTTGCGGGGAATATCCATCTGGAGGAAGTGCGTTTTCCTTCTGACTATCGTAAGCGGGCGTTCGGCAGGCCGCTGGATTTCATCTTCTACCGAGACCTGAGCGTCACCAGTGCGTCGGTGATGGAAACGCGGGCTTCAGACCACAACCCGTTGCGGGTTGAGTTTATGGCAAGTAAACCGCTGGCGTTGTAGCGTTTTTTTGTTGAACAAAAGAACGCGGCTCAAAAGAACACAGTCAAAAAACGCAGACATAAAAAAAGCACCCGGAATATTCAGGGTGCTTTTTTATTGCCGGTACCGTTACGAATCAGGTATCAGGACTCATCTTGTTACTGACGAACAACGTTAACTTGTTGCCCGGCTGCAGGTTGTCGGCATTAGTGTTCCAGCGCATCACATCTTTGATGTTGACGCCGTGACGCTTGGCAATGCTCGACAATGAATCGCCTTTACGCACCTGATAAGTGATGCTGCCGCCATTGGCACTGGTATCGCTGACGCTGTTATCCGCCACCTGCAGTGTTTGCCCAACTTTTAACGCGCCTGCTGAGCGCAAATTGTTCCAACGCTGTAAATCACGGGTCTTCACATTCAGCCGGGCTGCAATGCCAGACAAGCTGTCGCCGGAGCGAACCTTGTACTGTTTTGCACCTGACGGAGTGTTGCTGGCCAGTTTGGTTTCCTGTACTGCGGCAATATCGCCATCAGCCAGTGAATCTTTTAACTGGTCGGCATGCGCCTTCGGCAGAACGATGTAATGCGGGCCATTCGGCGCGGTTACATTTTTCTTGTAGCCAGTGTTAAACGACTTGAGCTTGGTCAGGGACATGCCCGCCATCTCCGCCGCCTGGGTCAGTTGCATCTGCTGTCCGACTTCAACACGCGCCAGGGCACGGTCTTCACTCGGTTTCGGCAGGTTGATACCGTATTTTTTACTGTGCTTGAGAATGTCGCTCAGGGCTAACATCTTCGGCACATAAATCGATGTTTCACGTGGAAGCGCCAGCGCCCAGAAGTCAGTCGAACGACCCTTAGCTTTGTTCGCTTTCACCGCTTGCATTACGCGGCCTTCACCACTGTTATACGCAGCAACGGTCAGTAACCAGTCACCACCAAACATCTTGTTGAGGCGTTGCATCATATCAAGCGCAGCGGTTGTCGAAGCCACAACATCCCGGCGACCGTCATACCACTGGTTTTGTTTCAAACCATAGTTTCGACCCGTTTGAGGCACAATCTGCCACAACCCTGCAGCGTTAGCTGATGAGGTTGCTTTAGGGTCAAAAGCGCTCTCCACTATGGGTAGCAGTACCAGTTCCATCGGCATATTACGTTTCTTAATCTGCTCGGTGATCCAGTACATGTACGGCTCTGCCCGTAATGTTACATCGTGGAGATAGCTCTTATTCTTTAAATATTTAACTCTTTGTTCGCGGATCCGGGGATTATCCGGAACCTTCATCTTCAGCTCGTCGCCTATGAAGTTCCACAAATTTTGTTGGGAGACGGTGTCGTTTCCATCCAACCATCCCCCAGAGGCCGCACGGCCATCATCTGTGTACTGTCCTGCTTCACTTTGACTTGCTGAAGACAAACTCTGTGCATGTTGTTCCGGTACCTTCACGCCCTGCCTGGACGCCTGGCAACCTGTGAGCAACATGGAGGCGATTATTAGGATCGCGTTTGCCTTCATGTGTGTGTCATAGTTGCTTAAAAGACGAGCGATAATACTTTGCTTCGAAAAAAAACACAACCTTTGGGGCTAAAAGCTATCTTTCAGTGCCCTTAATTGCGCGAAAACCTGCCAGTCAGGCTTTAAGGAACCGTTAAGGTTTAATTTGTTTTGTAAATCAACATCATCGCAACGTAAAAAGAGGTTAATTTTACGCTCAAGACCGAGGGTAGAAGGCAGGGAAGATTGTCCCTTTTCACGCATTTGTTGCACTTTGTGCTCATGAGAATGAATATCATGATCCTGCGGTAAAATGGAGCGCGCAAACTTAAGATTTGAGAGAGTGTACTCATGTGCGGCGCAGACTAATGTTTCATCAGGCAGGGCTGCTAAGCGTTGAAACGACTGGTACATTTGCTCCGGCGTCCCTTCGAACAAACGGCCACATCCGGCGGAAAACATCGTGTCTCCGCAGAAAAGATAAGGTGCGCTATAGTATGAAATGTGACCAAGAGTGTGCCCGGGCGTAGCAAAGATCTGCCATTCCAGACCGCCAATTACCAATTTATCGCCGTTTTTAAGACTAATCTGACTAAATTTGTTCTCAGTTTCGTGAGGTCCGTACACTTTCAGACCCGGAAAATGGCTGCAAATCTCATCAACACCCCCAACATGGTCGTGATGATGATGCGTCAGGAGGATAGCCGTCGGGGTTAAATTATCCTTTTTCAGCGCGGCTAAAACCGGCGCTGCTTCACCGGGATCGACAATCAGGCAATGCCCTTGCTGGTCATCGAGCATCCAAATGTAATTGTCCTGCAAGGCAGGAATACTGATAAGATTCATGGCAACCTCTCTTTGGCAACTGCTTGAAAGAAGATAACAAACTATGCGACCAGCCCGCGCCCGTAAGAAAATAGTTGCACCGGCTTCATGGGAAGATATCCCATGCGGCGACTACTACCGTGCCGCGCTTGAGCAACAACTGCAACCCTGGTGGGGCAAACTTTACGGGTTCCACCTGCTGAAAATCGGCGCATTAAGTGCCGAAATCGATGCTCAGGCCTGTCCGATCTCGCATCAGGTGAACTTCGCACCGGAAGGCGAGGGGCTGCATGTTCAGGGCGATCCTTACTATTTACCGTTTGCGGCAAAATCGGTGGATGCCTGCCTGCTCAGCCATACGCTCGCTTACGCGGATGACCCGCACCGCATACTGCGTGAAGTGGATCGTGTGCTGATTGATGACGGCTGGATGGTGCTCAGCAGCTTTAATCCGCTCAGTCTTTTAGGTATCGGCAAACTGATGCCGGTGTTTCGTAAACGCCAGCCTTACAGCAGCCGTTTATTTACCCAGATGCGTCTGCTCGACTGGCTGTCTTTGCTCAATTATGAAGTGATGGTTCACCGGCGTTTTCACGTGCTGCCGTGGAAAAAGAATGGCGGAAAATTGCTGAGTACGCATCTTCCTGCGCTGGGGTGTATGACGCTGATCATTGCCCGCAAAAGGACTTTCCCGCTGACACCGACCGCGAAAAAAGTCCTCGCACAGAAACAAAAAATACCGCAGGCGGTGGGGGCGACGAAGAGTTACCGGGAAGAACATCGGGATTGAGTTGAGAAAAAAATGACCGACGCCAGCCGTTTAATTCTCAGCCTGATAACCCACATCTTCCAGCGTCGGATTCCCCGCCGCTTCTTTCGCAAGCACGTCGCACCGCTCATTCTCAGGGTGTCCGGCGTGGCCTTTGACCCACATCCAGTTCAGCTGATGCGTCTGGATCGCGGCGTCGAGGCGTTTCCATAAATCGACGTTTTTCACCGGTTTTTTGTCTGCTGTTTTCCAGCCACGTTTCTTCCAGTTGTGGATCCAGGTGGTAATGCCCTGGCGCACATACTGGCTGTCGGTGCTCAGCGTCACTTCGCACGGCGTGCTCAATGCTTCAAGCGCCACAATCGCCGCCATCATTTCCATGCGGTTATTGGTGGTCAGACGAAAACCCGCGCTGAACTCTTTTTCGTGTTGCTTATAGCGTAATATCGCGCCGAAACCGCCGGGGCCGGGATTACCCAGGCAGGAGCCGTCGGTGAAAATTTCTACCTGTTTGGTCATATCTGGCAGGCTCTGTCATCAAAAGTAAAAACCAAGTCTGACATAAACCGCCGTGCCGGGCACAGCAATATCTTGGGGTGTAACTGTCTGAAAGCGGGCGCTGAGGAGGCTTTGTAACAGGTTTGGGCATCAGTAATGACTCTTTTGGCTGGAGAGCGCTGTCTTTTGCAATATAATAGGAAACTGCAGAGTGCCAGTTCAAAACTCTGAGTGAGTTCCGACTTTCATGGTTTTTTCACTGCCAATTTTCCAATGCTTTAAGGATGTCTAATGAGAAATGTTACGGTTTCTGCAACACAAATGAGCTGCAGCTGGGATCTGGAAAAGAATATTGTTAACGCTGAGAAACTGGTTCGCCAGGCTCATTCTAAAGGCGCACAAGTTATTCTTATTCAGGAACTTTTTGCTGCGCCTTACTTCTGTATTGATCAGAGCCCTGAGCATTACAGCCTGGCACAGGAGCTGGATAACAGCCCGCTGATCCGCCATTTCTCTGCGCTGGCGAAAGAACTGGAAGTGGTACTGCCTCTGAGCTTCTTTGAAAAGTGCAATAACGCCTATTACAACTCGCTGGTCATGATTGATGCTGACGGCAGTGTGCTGGACGTTTATCGCAAAACTCACATTCCGAACGGCCCGGCCTATCAGGAAAAACAATTCTTCATTCCGGGCGACACTGGCTTCAAAGTGTGGAATACCCGTTATGCGAAAATCGGCGTGGGCATTTGCTGGGATCAATGGTTCCCGGAAACCGCACGTTGCCTGGCATTGCAGGGCGCAGAAATCATCTTCTATCCGACGGCGATCGGTTCAGAACCGGCGTACCCGGAAATCGACAGCCAGCCACACTGGACCCGCGTTCAGCAGGGCCACGCTGCGGCTAACCTGGTGCCGGTGATCGCCTCTAACCGTATCGGCACGGAAAAAAGCAAATTCATTCCTGATTATGAAATGACCTTCTACGGTTCTTCCTTCATTGCTGATCAGACCGGTGCGCTGGTTGAACAAGCCAACAAAACGGAAGAAGCCGTGCTGGTTCATACCTTTGATCTGGATGCTATTGCTGCACAGCGCGCATCGTGGGGTCTGTTCCGCGACCGCCGTCCTGAAATGTATGGCGCAATCGCGACATCCGACGGTTCAACAAGGAAATAACTGATGTCTTCTATTGATATCAATCCTCAGGCTGAAGGTTTTGCGATGCCCGCTGAATGGGCATCGCAGCAGGCTGTCTGGATGATCTGGCCTTACCGCACCGATAACTGGCGCTCGAACGGGCGTCCGGCACAGCTGGCTTTCGCCAATGTGGCGGCAGCGATTGCGACAAAAACGCCAGTATTTATGGCGGTTCCGGCAGCGGAAATGGCCAACGCACGCGAAGTGATGCCAGCGCAGATTACGCTGGTGGAAATGGAAAGCGACGACGCCTGGATGCGTGATACCGGCCCGACCATTGTGGTCAATCCGCAAGGCGAGCGTCTGGCTATCGACTGGACATTCAACGCCTGGGGCGGCTTCAACGGCGGTCTGTATTCGAGCTGGGAGCGCGACCAGCTGGTTGCCCGTCAGGTAGCGAACTATCAGCACATTCCTTATGTGTCGACGGATCTGGTGCTGGAAGGGGGCTCCATTCATGTGGACGGCGAAGGCACCTTGCTGACCACCGCAGAATGCCTGCTCAATCCGAACCGCAACCCTGATCTTTCTAAAGCTGACATTGAAGCGCAGTTGCAGAAATACCTCGGCGTGAAGCACTTCATCTGGCTGGAAGAGGGCGTATTTAACGACGAAACCGACGGACACATCGACAATATGTGCTGCTTCGTGCGACCGGGTGAAGTCGCTTTGCACTGGACTGACGACGAGCAGGACCCGCAGTACGCGCGTTCTGCCGCAGCGTTAAAAGTGCTGGAAGCAACGAAAGATGCCAAAGGGCGCAGCCTGAAAATCTGGAAAATGCCTTCGCCTCCTGTGATGCACGCCACCGCAGAAGAGACGATTGGGGTATTGCCGGGTACGGCGATTGAACGTGTGGAAGGCAACCGTCTGGCAGCGTCTTACGTCAATTACCTGATCAGCAATAACCACATCATTTTCCCGCTGCTCGATGCGAGAACCGATAAGCTGGCTGAAGCAATGTTTGCGCAAATGTATCCGGATTATAAAATCACCGGTATTCCGGCCCGTGAAATTCTTCTGGGTGGTGGTAACATCCACTGCATTACGCAGCAAATCCCCGCGTAAGATAAAGTGCCCGGCCGTGTCTCTTTACGTGCCGGGCAGACTGTTTCTGCCATTGACTGTCAGCGTTGGAAAATGACCCATGGATTTACAAAACACATCTAACAGGATCGTCGTTCTCGATACCGAAACCACCGGTATGAATAAACTCGGCGTCCATTACGAAGGGCACCGGATTATCGAAATCGGTGCTGTTGAAGTGGTTAACCGTCGTCTGACGGGGCGCAATTTCCATGTTTATCTCAAACCCGATCGTCTGGTGGATCCGGAAGCCTTCGGCGTTCACGGCATTAGTGACGAATTCCTCGCGGATAAACCGACCTTCGCCGACGTTGCTGACGACTTTGTCGAGTACATTCGCGGCAGCGAATTAGTCATTCATAACGCAACGTTCGACATCGGCTTTATGGATTACGAGTTCGACATGCTTGGCCGTAATCTGCCGAAAACCGAGACGTTCTGTAAAATCACCGACAGCCTGGCGATGGCGCGTAAGCTGTTTCCCGGCAAGCGTAACAACCTCGATGCTCTCAGCGATCGTTACCTGATCGACAACAGCAAACGTACGCTGCACGGCGCATTGCTTGACTCCGAAATTCTTGCCGAAGTTTATCTGATGATGACCGGCGGCCAGACCAGCATTAAATTCACCCACGAAGGCGAACAAAATACCGGCGCTGACGGGCTCGGGATCCAGCGCGTGGCGCGTCCGGCGTCCGGGTTAAAAGTGATTGCGGCGAATGAGCAGGAACTGGCGTGGCACGAAGAAAGACTGGATCTGGTGGTGAAAAAGGGCGGCAGTTGTTTGTGGCGTTCTTAAGCCGCTTTTCCTGACTTTTGGATTGAAAATATCCAGCCTGCGGAAAAACTGTGCGGTTGATTGAAAATATCAGGAAAAGCATTGACGTAAGGGCGGGAATTCCTTAATATCCGCTCCGTTCTTAACCAGAACAAAACGCGGAGCGGTAGTTCAGTTGGTTAGAATACCTGCCTGTCACGCAGGGGGTCGCGGGTTCGAGCCCCGTCCGTTCCGCCACTATTCAGAAGCCCTGAGTGAGAAATCACTCAGGGCTTCGTCGTTTCAGCCATCCTGGCTGTTTCCTTCCTTGTATCAGTCTGTTATTCCGCTTCGATTTTCATATAGCCCATTGCGCCGCTGGCCGCACGATCATGGCGGGCGATGTAACGATAGAAACCGCCTGCCAGGAATGCGCCAATAAACCAGCTGAAGTTCGCCACCTGATGCAGGCCTGGCGTAAAGCTTATCACCAGACCAATCACCACTGCGGGTACCAGGGCTGCAATCGCTTTCGGGTTAAACCCGTTGCGATACCAGTAACGGCCGGAAGGCGTGGCGTTAAACAGCGCATCGACGTCCATATGACCGCGTTTGATCAGATAATAATCCGCCAGCAAAATCCCGAACAATGGCCCGATAAATGCCCCCAGCACATCCAGCGTGTAGTGGATAATTTCCGGTGACTGGAACAGGTTCCACGGCGTCAGCAGCACAGAACCCACAGCAGCGATCATCCCGCCGGTACGGAAACTGATTTTCTGCGGTGAACAGTTAGAGAAGTCGAACGCCGGCGACACGAAGTTCGCCACGATATTGATACCGATGGTGGCGATGATCATGGTCAGCAGACCAAGCGCCACGGCAACGCTGTTACCCACACGGCTGACGGTCTCGATAGGATCGGTGATCATCTGCCCGAACAGCGATTGTGTCCCTGAGACGATAACTACGGTCACAATCGAGAACAGCAGGAAGTTAAACGGCAGACCCCAGCGGTTACCGCGACGGATTTCGCTCATGCTTTTACCGTAGCGGGAGAAGTCACCAAAGTTCAGCAGCGGACCGGAGAAATAAGACACCACCAGCGCCGTGGCGGTCAGCATTTCCCAGCCTTGCTGACCGACTGTCAGGGTTTTGGTGGATAACGTAAAGGAGATATTACTCAGCCCGGTTTTATACAAAATCCAGCCCGCCAGCATCAGCATAACAACATACACTGCCGGACCCGCCACATCGATAAAGCGCTTAATCGCGCTCATTCCGTGCCAGAACACCATCGCCTGCAATACCCACATAATGCCGAAACAAATCCAGCCGAGGGCAGAAAGGCCCAGCCAGTGCGGCACGGTCAGCGGCGTCAGGGAAGGGAAGAATTTTAGCAGCACCAGCATTAACGCGCTGGCCGCCAGATAGGTCTGAATACCGTACCACGCGAAGGCGATCAGCCCGCGGATCACCGCCGGAATATTCGCCCCGAATACACCAAATGCCTGACGGCAAATCACCGCGTAGGGCACACCGGCTTGCTGGCTTGGCTTCGCCACCAGGTTGGCACAAATCTGCACGATACAAATCCCGCACAGCAAACACAGCAGCACCTGCCAGCTGGTCAGGCCGAGGGTGAAGAAACTCGCGGCGACCACATAACCGCCCATGCTGTGTACGTCGGACATCCAGAAAGAAAATATGTTGTACCAGCTCCAGTTCTGGTCACGGGTCGGCGCTAAATCATCATTGCACAGCCGCGGGCTGTAATAAGGCTTGATGATCCCGGCACCCTGTTCGGAAGACGCCGTTGCGGAGGTGATTTCCTGATTTGGCATAAATCGTGCTCCTGTCATAAACAACATGTGAAAGTCGGAAGCCGGTGACCGGCTGCCCAAAGTTAAAAAGCAGTCACGGGAACACTGCATGAATCAGGCCAAACTTCACTTCTTGTATACAAAAAATCTATTTCAGGTATACGATAAATACACAAAACGGTATACGGAGTAACAGCAATGACCAGTTGGAGCGGGCTGAATACGGCCTATTTTACCGAGGATAAGGACGACCACATTTACAACGCGCTGGTGAGATCTATTGTTGAGCACCAGCTTTTACCCGGCAGTAAATTACCCGAAGAAGCACTGGCGGAAGTGTTCTCGGTCAGCCGCACGGGTATTCGCCGTGTGTTACAGCGCCTTGCCGCAGTGCAACTGGTGACGATATTGCCCAAACGTGGTGCGCATGTGACCGCGCCGGATGCCGCAGAATCGCGCGATGTTTTCGCGACCCGTAAAATTCTCGAGTGCGCCAACCTGCCGCAGGTGATTGCCCGTTGTCAGTCGACCCATCTGGTCGCACTGAAGAAGCTGGTGCAGGAAGAAAAGCGTGCCCATGATGAGCGCGACGGCGCTGCGGCAATCCGTCTGTCCGCCGCTTTTCACGTCCAGCTTCAGGCCATTTCTGGCAACAAAGTCCTGACCGAATCCGTCTCTCAGCTCACATTGCGATCTTCACTGGCGATCGCCGCCTGGGGCGCACCGTGGCAGCAAGGATGCCGTTGTCATGATCATGACGATCTGCTGGAACTGCTGAAAAAACGGGACGCCGTGGCGCTGTCCGCCAGCATGGCGCAGCATTTTGACAGCATCGTCGCCAGCCTGCGCTTTGAGCAGAATAAAGGGCCGACGCCTGATTTCGCGCAGATTTTTGCAGCCCGGATGCAGGTCACAGAAAAGGACTCAGACTGATGGCGAATCCACTTTGTATACAACTGATCAATCCCAATACCAGTCAGGCGATGACCGACGTGATGGCGCAAACCGCCCGCTCGGTGGCGGCGCCGGAGACACAAATTCTGGCCGTTTGTCCGGAAGAGGGCGCGCCGTCCATTGAAGGGCATTTCGATGAAGCAATTGCCACATTGGGCGTGTTACAGCAGATAAAAGCCGGACGGGATGCGGGTGTCGGGGGGCACATTATTGCCTGTTTCGGTGATCCCGGATTACTGGCCGCCCGTGAACTGGCGCGCGCGCCGGTTGTCGGCATTGCCGAAGCGGCGATGCATCTGGCGACAATGGTGGCGACGCGATTCTCTGTCGTCACGACCTTGCCGCGCACGCTGACCATTGCCCGGCATTTGCTGCATCAGTACGGATTCGAACGCCATTGTGCGGCCTTACACGCCATCGATTTACCGGTGTTATCACTGGAAGACGGCAGCGGGCTGGCGCAGCAGAAGGTGCGCGAGCAGTGTATCGCGGCGAAAAAATCCGACGGCAGCGGGGCGATTGTGCTCGGTTGTGGCGGAATGGCCGATCTGGCGCAGGAACTGACGCTCGAGCTGAACATACCGGTGATCGACGGCGTCAGCGCGGCGGTCAAAATGGTCGAGTCACTGGCGTCTTTACGCCTGACGACCAGTAAACACGGCGATCTGGATTATCCGCTGGAAAAACCTTTGTCTGGTCGTTTTGCCGGACTGAATCTGAGAGAACACTATGTCTGATTTTGAGTGCGGTTTGACTGATGCATATCCGCGTGACCTGATCGGTTACGCCGGACGTCCGCCACACGCTAACTGGCCGGGCAACGCCCGCATTGCGGTGCAGTTTGTTCTCAATTACGAAGAGGGCGCTGAAAATAACGTTCTGCATGGCGATGCCGGTTCCGAGCAATTTTTATCTGACATCATCGGCGCAGCCAGTTTCCCCGACCGCCATATGTCGATGGATTCGCTGTACGAATACGGGTCACGTGCGGGTTTCTGGCGCATCCACAATGAGTTTCAAAAACGTGGCTTACCGCTGACCGTTTTCGGTGTAGCGATGGCGCTGGCACGCAATCCGGAAATCGTCAGCGCGATCAAAGCGGCGGATTACGACGTTGTCAGCCACGGCTGGCGCTGGATCCACTATCAGAACATGAGCAAAGCCGAAGAGGCGGAGCACATGCAAAAAGCCATCACTGTGCTGCGCGACCTGTTCGGCAAAGCGCCGTCCGGCTGGTACACCGGCCGCGACAGCCCGAACACCCGCCAGCTGGTCGCGGAGTCTGGCGGATTCCAGTATGACAGCGATTATTACGGTGATGACCTGCCGTTCTGGACGCCGGTGAAACTGGAAAGCGGCGAAACGAAACAGCATCTGGTGATCCCATACACGCTGGAAACCAACGACATGCGGTTTGCCTCCCCGCAGGGGTTCAATACCGGCGAGCAGTTTTACACTTACCTCAAAGACACCTTTGACGTGTTGTATGAAGAGGGCGAAACCTCGCCGAAAATGATGTCGATCGGGATGCATTGTCGGATCCTGGGACGTCCCGGGAGATTTCGCGCTTTACAGCGGTTTCTCGATTACGTCGGGTCACATGAGAAGGTGTGGGTGTGTAAGCGGCAGGATATTGCCGACCATTGGGTTAAACATTTCGGTGTTTAATCTCGAAATTCAAATTCAAATTCAAAACCTTGGGCTCGCCGCCCAAACTGGCCCAGAGGACGCGTAAGCGCGCGCCCTCTGGACTCCCGCGCTTTCTCACTGCGCGCTATCGCTAGATAATATGTTTCAGGTATCACCGTGACAGGCTGGAAATCTTGCCGCTGCGCGGTTCCCTCTCTCGGTCCTGAAGCCTTAGGTCTTCAGGCCGCTCCGTTCGGCAAGATTTCTGAATCGCCCGCGCGATCTTAAATTCAAAGGCAGACTGCTTTCATCTTTTAGAAAAGTGCATTGGCGTGATCAAAAATTTTGCTGAACGGAGCGGCTTCGAGACCACAGGCTCGAAGACCGAGAGAAGGAACCGCGAAGCGGCAATATTTTGCGCCACTCACTGCTCTACCGGAACATGTTCGTCGTGCCTGCGATAGCGCGCAGTTAAAAGACGTGGGAGATACCGTCTTAATTACGCTTTAGCAAGGGGGGTTTTTTCGTCAAAAGGTAGCCCCGATTTCAATACGCCGTAAGCGATCTGGAGCAATTTCCTCATCGCTGCGCAGACTACAACCTTACCTTTTTGGCCACGAGCTAGCATTCGGTCTCGTAATGATTTTACGACAGGATTAAACGTCATCGCCGTCAATGCTGGCATGTAGAGAGCCTTCCGCAAGTTGGCACATCCACGCTTTGATATATGGCTTTGCCCTTGCCACTTACCAGACTCTTTCTGATAAGGGTTTAATCCTGCAAATGCCACAACTTTTCCGCTATGGCTAAACTTGGACATATCGCCGAGATAGCCTATTAATGTCGCACTCAGAACGTCGCCGATCCCAGGAATTGACGTAAGAAGCGCTTTTCTTTGCCGAAGTTCGGGAGCAGCATCAATATGCTTTTTT
>NZ_JYDG01000096.1:0-13093 GCF_003263545.1 Rahnella sp. AN3-3W3 | reverse complement strand
GGTGTGGGCCGACGCCCACGACCTTGACCTTAGGCCGTTTGGGTGGCAACCCAAGGTGTTGACCTTAAGGCCAGTGTGGGCGGCAAGCCCACAAAATAGCATCAGCTTGGATACGGCACCCATCCACCGCCATTCAGGCGAATATAGATTTTCCCCTGATATTCCATTACTACCGAGTTTTCATTTTCAGACACCAGCGGCGTTTGCGGCAGGTTCGACGCGAAGGTTTTCCAGTCCATGGTCGGCGTGGTAAAGACTTTGCCATCGACTGCGCGGGCGACCATTTCTGAAATCGCCTGATAGCTGCTCTGACCGTCGATTTTCATCGGCGATGGCGCATGTGGTGCCTGCATACCAAAGAACTTCACACCGACCGGGATGTGAGTGATACCCGGACTCGGGATATCACGCAGGCCGGAAATCTGCATCTTATCGCCCACCAGCGCCGCGCCATGTTCAGGCACCACCACCAGCATCACTTTACGACCCGATTTATCAAGCTGATCCATAAAGGTGTTCAGCTGGTTCAGCAGTGTCTGTGCGCGGTTATGGTAGTCCGCACCTTTATTGCTGCCGACGTAACGGTTGCCGTCATGCAACGGGATCAGGTTGAAGAAGGTCGCTGTCCGTGCGGTGCCAGCTTTTTCCTGATTCTCAAGCCAGCGGGAGAACAGTTGCCCGTCGTTGAAAATGGGTGAACCGTCGAAAGAGGTCAGTTCATAACCCAGACCCGCTTGCGACATCAGCGGGGCTTTCATATCCGCGTCATCACGCAGATTGCCGATGTAATTACCGAACACGCCGGTGTGATCCATCGCCAGTTGCGAGGTAAAGCCCAGACGCGCCAGATCGTCAAACAGGTAACATTGCTGACCGGCTGGCTGATACAAATCGTGGTGGGATGGCTGACCGCAGCTCGCCCGCAGCAGGCGAATCGACGCCGGGCCACTGTATGCGGTGGCGGAGTTGAAATTGCTGAAGACAAAATCAAAGCGCGACCACAGCGGCGAATTCGAAAGATTCACCGCGTCCAGATCAGCCCAGGCCAGCGAACAGATATTGATCACCAGCAGATCGAAAGGCTGCGCATCGGCTGGCAGGGCATCAGGAAACTTCGTCGCCTTGCGGCGTTCGTTTTGATAGAACTGATCCAGATACGCATTCAGGTTGGCATTGGTCGGCGGACCCGTGACGGTATTATCGGTAGCGGATGGCGCGACTTGTGCCGGAGCCGCCGCGGTATTTTGTGCCAAAACCGGTGCCGATGTATGCGTAAACAACGGCGTGATCACACCGCTGAGATTCACCCATAACAGGGCTATCACCGTGAATGTCGTCAGGCGTAACCACTGTGAAATAAACAGATAACCGACCAGCAGGGCGAAACCGACGGCAATCCACTGCCAGTTGATGAAACGGTCAGCCAGTTCAAGCAGATAACTGACGCTGAAACCTGCGACGTCTGCTCCCTGATTGACAATGGAACGCCAGCCCGGCAGCCACGTATCATGATAAAGCAGCGCAAGACCGAACGGCAGGGCAACCCATTGTCGCCAGCGATGGAGGCGCAGGGAGCGAAGCGGGAATAATAATACCGCCGCAAAAACCAGATTACTCAGCGCGTCAAAATTCAGATAACCCTGTGAAAGCAGAACAAATTTCAATAAGAAATAGTAGTTCCAGGCACCAAGACCGCGCCAGGATTGCCAGATCCGCAAGCGCGGAGAAGAAGAGTGCGATTCGTTCATGATGAAGTTTTGGATTTCCCTGTAGCCGCAGAATTTTCAGGCAAAGTCGCGGAGCGTTTGCGGTTCTTATTGATGCTGCTGATGGTCATGGGGGTTAAATAACGCGGCGAAAGAAATCGCGTCGCAAAGCGGTTTTTCCAGCGCGGCAACCGGCTGCGCAGGGCATATCCCAGCGGGAGAAAAATCACCGCCGCCAGAATGAAAATTTCGATAATGTCCTGAATGTCCATTTCTCTTACTCCGGCGTGTTAATAACAGGTGTATCGCTCACGGCCAGCGTGATGGGAACGGGCTGATGAACGGACGCACGTTTCAAAGGTTCAGATTTATGCGCCACAAAAGGCTGTGCTTCTGACACCGGATTTGCCATCGGCGGTTTGGCGGCCAGACTGCGAACTTCGGTCTGAATATCCAGCTCGTGACTCCAGAAAGTCTGACTGCTAAAGACTTCTTTCACCGGCAGATTAAACAGGAAGGCCAGAACGTTTTCGACATCACTGACCTGACAGTTCGACAGGAACAAATACAGATGACGTTCAGTCACGGTCAGAATATCGCCGTCGCGGCGCAGCGAACAAAGCGACATCGCCTGCTGCGGGCTGATCCCGGCGGCAGGGCGCAGTGAAATTAAAATCCCGCGTGATTCGGTCGCCAGCGCGGCGTGATCCCAGATATCGCGCATCACGTCGCAGAACACCGGCAGCGGCAGATATCCCTTATGATGCGTTGGCAAACGGCTGTCCAGCAGCACGTCAATGTCCTGCGGGACGTGACGGGTAAACGTCAGATTTTGCAGGTCATCCAGTAAGGTCAGAAAGTTGGAAAGACGTGCAGCGTGCGGCACCACCAGATTGGCACCGCAGGCCTGCAACAGACGCTGGTCGACATAGCGCAGGGAAGAGTTCATCTCGCGCACCACAATTTTCAAACCATTGCCGCGCTGAATGCGCAAAAGGTGGATCTGCCGTGCGAGCACTTCCACTTCATCGTTACCCGCCAGCGCAAAAATAACGGTGGCAGAACGGGCGTGCGTGGCTCTTTCGGTCAGCGCGTCGTTGCCATCGAACAGGAACCAGCGCCCGGAAAGTGCAGGCGCACCTTCCAGCACCGAACGCTCTGCCAGCAACATCCACTGATCATCACCGGTTTGGGCTGAAGCTGAAGAAGCACCGTCTTTCTGGATCTCCCAACCGTTCGTGCGCGGGATGAGAGGATAAAGCGTATTCGCTTCGGCACCCAGACTGTCATGCCACCAGGAGATGCCCCACTGGTTTGGGTTCACATCGGTTTTTAAATCTGCAAGGCCATATATATCGTGGTGGAATAAATGTAAGCGGGATTTAACCGCATTAATGCCATCGCCGAAGCAGATAATAAGCAGCGCCGCCCCTTTACTATTAGCGCCTGACTGAATTTCACTCAGCCAGCGGGAAAGTTGTTTATCTTTTACTTCCTGACAGCGCACGGCAGGAAGTAATAAAATCATTAAAGAAGCAGGGGGAGCAGGCAGGCGATTAATATCGGCGGGCAATCCCAGAAACGCTTTTTTTCCTTCCGCGTGCTGATAATAAAACGTTTGCCTGGGGTATTTATGCAAATGGGTAAGAAGGATATTGTCATCAGCTAGTCTATTTTTATCACCAGAGCAAATTAAATTGTGCTGCGGAAAAAACAGGCTGACAGGGATTTCTCCCCGCTGAGCTTCAAGTACCTGACCACTCAAACGATATGCCGCTTCCTGACTGTCGGTGTTGACCCAGTAAAGCCCCTGAGCCTGCATCTGGCCTAAACCATTCCAGAATTGCTTCATACCCAATGAAAAGGAGAGTGCCATATTGTTAATCTGCTTCTGTCCGGTTTTGATTAAAAGTCTGCTGGGACACACTGATAAATGTGAGTATAATAAATTCTATCATTGCTACATTAAATAATCATAAATCTTCACAATAATGTTTGATACTAAAATGCCTAATCATGCCGGGCAATTTTTGGCTGTGCTGAAGTATCAGCATTTGGATTGAAGCAGGGAGAGAAGCGGTGGCGGCCAATATTGCAGACTCAGAAGAATCCGAACCGTCCAGCGATGATGATTTTTATGCGCTGAGTCACCTTTTTTCTTTGTCAGAATTACATTACGTAGATATAGCCCGTAAAGAAAAAATTCCGCAACTAATGTCCCGCTGGCCATTATTGGCTGAGTTGGCGCAATTCGCTGAACACGGCGCGGAGAAAAAATAATATGGCTGTCATCGCATTACAGGGGTTTCGTGGCGGTACCGGGACCACTTCGGTGACCGCAGCGCTGGCCTGGGGGCTCGCACAACTGAATGAAAAAGTGCTGGTGATCGACTTTTCACCGGAAAACGTGCTGCGGTTACATTTTGGTATGCCTTTCGCTCAGTCGCGTGGCTGGTGTTCCGCGCACCAAGCCGGAGAAGCCTGGCAACAATCAGCGATGCGTTACCACGCCGGTCTCGACTTTCTGCCTTACGGTCATGTTTCAGGTGAAGATGTCAGTGAGGCCGATTTCGACTGGCAAAAAGCGCTCACGCAGCTCAAAAATACCGGCGTCTATGACTGGATCCTGATTGATTCTCCGGCGGCTGATCCTCTGCCGGCGCAGTCGCTGGCCGACAGCACGGTGGTACTTCTGCACGCCGATACCCAGTCGCATCTTCGTTTACACCAGCACGCCTTAGCGCCAAACGGGCGCTATCTGCTCAATCAGTTCGTTCCCTCCAGCCAGTTACAGCAAGATATTTTGCTGTTATGGCAAGAAACCTTGCCAGCATTGATCCCGGTGATTTTACATCGTGATGAAGCCATGGCGGAATCGCTGGCGGTAAAACAACCGGTCGGGGAATGGAAAGATAACAGCAAGATCGCCCGTGAAATTAATACGCTGGCGAACTGGTTTCTGCTCAATCTTCGTCAGCCGCAAGCGGTGCGGAGTCCGGCAAAATGAACGGCCTGTTAAACCTGTTTTTTGTGCCGCCCGTCATGCAGGAACTGCAGCACCGTTACCGCCGTTACCGGCAGGCAAAATCTTCACGCATTGCTTCCGGCATGATGATTTTTTGTGTGGCGCTGTGCTGGCTGTTTCTGCGTTTTGAATCACCTGCCTGGCAGCGTGTGGGCGCGCAGAGAACCCGCTGGTATCCGCAAATTTCGCCTTCGCGGGTGCGTATTGCCGATCCGCTGCGTTATCTCGTTCAGAGCCTGTGGTTGCTGATCATCATCCCGGCAGGAAAAACCCGTGGCGGCATCGTTTATAGCCGGTGGCCGCAACGGTTGCGGGAAAGGATCCATTTCTGGCTGGAATCGTTGCCAAAACGGGTGACACAAGGCCCGCTGGAAACCCGTATCACACGTCGTATCGGAAAAATGAACCGCGTCGGCAGGCGCGTTCTGATGATGATGGCCGGGCTGGTGGCCTTTACGCTGGCCATGTTCTGCATTTCCCAGCCATTTGGTTATCTCGCCCAGTTTATTTTCGTGGTGCTGCTGTGGAGCATTGCGATGATTATCCGGCGCATTCCGGGGCGTTTCCCGGCGCTGATGATGATTGTTCTGTCGCTGACCATTTCCTGCCGCTATTTATGGTGGCGCTACACCTCAACCCTGAACTGGGAAGATCCGCTGAGCCTGATTTGCGGTTTACTGCTGCTGGGCGCGGAAACCTACTCCTGGACCGTGCTGGTGCTCGGTTATATCCAGACCATCTGGCCGCTTAACCGTAAACCGGTGCCGATGCCTGAGGATGTCTCGACCTGGCCGACGGTTGATCTGATGATCCCCACCTATAACGAAGACCTCAGCGTAGTAAAACCGACGTTGTATGCGGCGCTCGGGCTGGACTGGCCGCGGGAAAAACTGACTATTTACCTGCTTGATGACGGCAACCGGCAGGAGTTCGCCGATTTTGCCCACGAAATTGGCATCAAGTATATTGCGCGTGAAACCCATGAGCATGCCAAAGCCGGTAACATCAATAACGCGCTGAAACAGGCTAAAAGCCAGCTGGTGGCGATTTTTGACTGCGACCACGTGCCGACCCGTTCTTTCCTGCAACTGACCGTCGGCTGGTTCTTCAAAGATAAAAAACTCAGCATGATGCAGACGCCGCATCATTTTTTCTCACCGGATCCGTTTGAAAGAAATCTGGGACGTATGCGCCGCACACCGAACGAAGGCGAGTTGTTTTACGGGCTGGTGCAGGACGGCAACGACCTGTGGGATGCCAGCTTCTTCTGCGGTTCCTGCGCGGTGTTACGCCGTGATGTGCTCGATGAAATCGGTGGTATCGCGGTGGAAACCGTCACCGAAGATGCCCATACCTCGCTGCGTATGCACCGACACGGCTACAGTTCAGCCTATATCCGTATTCCGCAGGCGGCGGGGCTGGCGACTGAAAGCCTTTCCGCCCACGTCAGTCAGCGTATCCGCTGGGCGCGCGGAATGGTGCAGATTTTCCGCCTTGATAATCCGCTGTTCGGCAAAGGGCTGAAACTGGCACAACGGCTGTGTTATGCCAACGCCATGATGCACTTCCTGGCGGGGATCCCGCGGCTTATCTTCCTGACCGCGCCGCTGGCGTTTCTGTTATTACACGCCTACATCATTTATGCCCCGGCGATTGCGATAGCACTGTATGTTCTGCCGCACATGATCCACGCAGCCTGACTAACTCCCGCGTGCAGGGGAAATACCGGCATTCTTTCTGGAATGAAATCTACGAAACCGTGCTGGCGTGGTATATCGCACGACCCACTACCGTGGCGCTGTTTAATCCGCACGCCGGTAAATTTAACGTCACCGCCAAAGGTGGCCTGAACAAACACGCCTACGTTGACTGGAAAATCAGCCGCCCGTATCAGATTCTGATGCTGCTTAACCTGGCCGGATTATTCTTCGGCATTTACCGCATTATTTATGGGCGCCACGATGAAATCCTGACCGTGCTGGTGAGTATGGCGTGGGTGATTTACAACATGATTATTCTCGGCGGGGCGATTGCGGTGGCGTTTGAATCGAAACAGGTGCGTCAGGCGCATCGTGTCGAAGCCAGAATGCCAGCCTCACTGATAAAACCGGACGGCCACATTTATGTGTGTACCGTGCAGGACTATTCGGACAACGGCGTCGGGTTGGAAACAGAAAGTGCCAGCCAGTTTAAAGCCGGTGACAACGTCACGTTACTATTGCGCCGCGGTCAGCAGGAATACACTTTCCCGACGCAAATCAGTCGTGTGTTTGGTACCAGCATGGGAATGCAGCTTCTGCCGCTCACCACGCAACAACATATCGATTTCATTCAATGTACTTTTGCCCGTGCTGACAGCTGGGTATTGCGCGAAGACAGTTTCCCTGAAGACAAACCGATGGAAAGCCTGCGTGAAGTGCTGGGGCTCGGTATCCGCGGTTACCTGCGGATGCTGGATATTGCGCCGCAACGCTTCCGTCCGCTGGCCTCGCGCACCCGGTCGTTTGGCGGCTGGCTTCTGTCTTTCGCGCCGCGAAATCCGCCGCTGTCCGTTCAGCCTGATGAACCCAACCTGATGATGACCAAATAATGAAAAGACTTCCTCTAACAATTTTGATGGCATCCGCCCTGATGTCATTGGCGGTGGGTTCAGTGGCTCCGGTCTTCGGTGCGCCAGCACCAGCCAGTGCAGGCAATCAGCCCGTTCCCGCAGTTTCTGCGGACAATATGACGTCGTCGGCTCAGACGCAGGTGACGTTACCGGTGGTCGCACCGGCGGTGGATCCGATGATCATTCCGGGCGCGCCGGTGCGCAGTGTCACGCTGCCGTTTGCGGATGTGGCGCCGACGCCGGGTGCGATTACCCTGCGTGGCATTCAGCCTAACGGTCAGATTGAATTCGGTGTGCGCAGTGATGAAGTGGTAACACAGGCGATGCTGAATCTGGAATTCACACCGTCACCGTCGCTAATCCCCGTACAGTCGCATCTTAAGGTGTATCTCAATGACCAGCTGATGGGCGTTGAAGTGATCAACAAAGACCAGCTCGGCAAGAAAAACCACTTACAGATGGCGATTGATCCGCGCTATGTCACAGACTTCAACCGCATCCGTCTGGAATTTATCGGCCATTACCAGAATGTGTGTGAAAACCCGGCCAATACCACGCTGTGGCTGGAGATCGGTAAGGGCAGTTCGCTGAGTCTGCAATACCAAAAACTGCCGCTGAGCAACGATCTGGCGCATTTCCCGGTGCCGTTCTTTGATGCGCGTGACAGTCGTCCGCTGGATTTGCCGATGGTCTTTGCCGCGTCGCCGGACGCCACCCAGCAACAGGCGGCGGCAATTCTTGCCTCCTGGTTCGGGACCAAAGCGCAGTGGCGCGGTCAGTGGTTCCCGACGCTGTATAACCAGTTGCCGGACAGTCATGCCATTGTGTTTGCCACCAATGACAAGCGCCCGGATTTCCTCAAAGCGTTGCCGCCGGTGAAAGGGCCGGTGGTGCAGATGGTCAGCCGCCCGGATAATCCTTACGTGAAAATGCTGCTGATTTTAGGGCGTGACGATAAGGATCTGCTGACGGCGGTGAAAGGCATCGCGCAGGGCAACATCCTGTTCCGTGGTGAAGCCATCGGCGTGGATAATGTTGACCAGGCTCAGCCGCGTCAGCCGTATGATGCGCCAAACTGGGTGCGCACCGACCGCCCGATGAACTTCGGTGAACTGAAACAGTACGCCGAACAGTTGCAGTCAGACGGTATTCAGCCGAACCCGATTATGCTCAATATCAACCTGCCGCCGGACTTGTTCCTCATCAACAGCACCGGTATCGATATGCGGCTGAAATATCGTTATACGTCGCCGCAGCTGAAAAATACCTCACGCCTGAGCATCAGCCTGAACAACCAGTTTGTGCAGGATCTGACCCTGAAAACCGGTCACGATCAGGATTCACAACTGCTGCGTCTTTCCCTGTTACAAGGGTTGCTCGATGGCAGCAAAGACCTGAACATTCCGGCGCTAAAACTCGGTGCTGTGAACCAGATGCGCTTTGATTTCGACTACACCTCGCTGCTGGCCAGCGGCACGGAAGGTCGCTGCGAAACCTACACCACGGTGCCAAATCATGTGGTGATTGACGACAGTTCAACCATCGACTTCTCCGGTTACCGTCACTTTATGGCGATGCCGGATTTACGTGCGTTCGCCAATGCCGGTTTCCCGTTCAGCCGCATGGCCGATTTGTCCCAGACGCTGGTGCTGGTTCAGCCGCAACCGCAGCCGGTGCAGCTGACTACGCTGCTTGATGCGATGGGCAATATTGGCGCGCTCACCGGGTATCCGGCGCTGGGGGTGGGGCTGACGGAAGATACTGCTAAAGCCAAATCGACCGATGCGGATTTACTGGTGATCGGCAGTCTGCCGGAAAGTCTGCGTGACGACAGTATGCGCGATGACAAAAAAGCCAATTTGCTGATCACTGCCGCACGCGACGCCGTGAATTCGCCCATCCGCCAGACTCCGCTGCCGGACAATACGGCACCGGCGAGCGACGCTCAGGTGGATACCCGTGCGCAAATCACGGCGCAGGGCCCGATAGCCGCAGTCGTCGGTATGCAGTCACCGTATTTTGACCAGCGCAGCGTCGTGGCGCTGATGGCGAACAGTCCGCAAGGCTTTGAATTGCTCAACACCTCGATGCAGGACACTAAACAACGCGCGCAGGTCTTCGGATCGGTCAGCGTGGTGCGTGATTCCGGCGTCAGCAGTCTGAGAGTGGGCGACACTTACTACGTCGGTCATCTGCCATGGTGGGAACGTGTGTGGAATGCGCTGGCGACCCATCCGGTTCTGCTGGCGGTGATGGCGGTGATCGTGGTGTTGCTGGCAGCGATTCTGTTGTGGACCGGCCTGCGTTCTCTGGCGCGTCGTCGTCTGTCTGATGATGACCAGGAATAAGCACGTGAACACCTGTCACAAAATGCGTTTTCCTCTCAACCGGCTGGCCCTGACGTTAGGGCTGGCTCTGCTGGCTGCGCCGGCGATTTCAGCGCCGGTGGTTTCTCCCGAGCAGTGGCTGCTGGAGCAGGTGCGGGTCGGGGAAGCCAGCCATCAGGATGATTTAGTGCGCCAGTCGCTGTTCCGCCTCGAACTGATGGATCCGCAAAATCCTAAGGTGCTTTCAGCCCGTTTGCGTTTGCTTCTGCGTGAAGGCGATCAGGCCAAAGCGCAGCAGCAACTGGAAAAAATCAAACAGGTGGCGCCCGGCTCCGACGATTACCGGCAGGCAGAACTCAGCCTGAAAATCGCCTCGCCAGAGATGCAGCAAAAGTTGCAACAGACGCGTCTGCTTGCGACGGCAGGGCGACTGGATGAAGCCAAAGCGCAGTACGACGAACTTTTTGGCGGCCAGCCGCCGACGCTGGATCTGGCCGTTGAATACTGGCAACTCATCGCCCGCCTCCCTGGGCAAAAAGCCCGCGCTCAGGCGCAGCTTCAGGCGCTGAATAACCAGTATCCGGGCGATGTTCAGCTGCGTCTGCAACTGGCGCAGATGGCCTTTGAGCAGGGTGATGACGCCAGAGCCGTGGGGCTGATCAAACAGGTTGCTGCCACCAACGAAGGGCGTTCACCCGCCGCCGATTTATGGCTGGCGCGCATTAAAGACCAGCCGGTAGGTGATGCCAGCGTCGACGCCCTGCAGCAGTTTATTGCTACCTTTGATACCGGTCCGCAGGTGATTGCGGCACAGCAGGAACTCCAGCGCCAGCAGGGGTTACTGGCCGATCCGCGTTATCAGGCGCGTATCCGTGGTCTGGCGCAAATCGACAAAGGCGGTTCAACCGGCGCGATCGCACCGCTGAAACAGGCTTTACAGGCCACGCCAAATGATGCCGAAGTGCTGGGCGCGATGGGGCTGGCCTATTCCCGCGCCGGTAACCGCCAGCAGGCACTGACGATGTTCCAGCGGGCTAAAGCCGCAGAAACCGATGGCTATAACGCCGGAAAATGGAACAGCCTGATCCAGACCAACAGCTACTGGCTGAAAGTCGATCAGGGCGATAAGGCACTGAAGGCCGGTCAGCTCGAACAGGCCGAAGCGGCTTATCAGCAGGCGCAGCGCCTTGAACCGCGCGACCCATGGGCACCCGTCGGGCTGGGTGATGTGGCGGTGGCGCGTAAAAACGATCCACAGGCCGAACAGGCTTATCGCCGTGCGCTGATGCTGGAGCGTGACAACAGCAGCGCCCAGCGCGGACTGGCAAACATTTATCAGCGACAGTCGCCGCAAAAAGCTCTTGATTACATCAATTCATTACCGGCGGCGTCACGGGCAAAACTCAGTGACAAACAGCGCGGTTTGCAAAGTGACATTGTCACTGAGCAGGCAGAAAAATACGTCGCCGAACGCAACTGGAATCAGGCAGCGAACCGTTACGCCGAAGCGTTGAAATTCAATCCGGATGATGTCTGGGCAACATATCACTACGCCGGCACGCTGAGGGAAGCAGGCGAACCGGCCAAAGCCGATGCTGTTTTCACACAGTTTGTGGCGAAGCATCCTTCCGATCCGCAACAGGTTTACGCCTATTCGCTGTATCTCTCTGGTTCAGACCGCGATGATGCGGCATTGCGTCATCTGCACACCTTGCCGGAAGCCAGATGGGACGAGAATATGCGCGAAATGGCGCAGCGCATCCGGCTGGACAAAACGCTCACTGCAATTGATGCGTCGCTGGCTGCGGGAAATACCGCGCAGGCGAAACAGGAATTACAGCAGGCCAGTCTTCAGGGGCTGAGCCTCAATCAGCAGCGTCGTGTGGCGATGGCGTGGCTGGATGTCGGTGAAACCAGCAGAGCGGCATCATTGTTACAACCGCTGAAAGCTGCCGCCGCATCACAACCCGCAGGACAGGATAAGGCGCTGATTTATCGTAACGCTGCCAATGTTGAACAACAGCTCGGTCAGCCGCAGCTGGCGCGACAGGATTACGAGCAGGCGATGGTCGCCAGCGGCATCACCGATAAATTGCCGCAGGACAACGACGGTTATACGCGGCTGACGCGAAACAATGCGGGGGATGACTGGCTTAAACGCGGCATCCGTTCTGACGCGCATGATTTGTACCGCCAGCAGGACGTGAATTTTACCGTGGATACGGATTCCTGGACCTCAAGCGGGACGCCGGGTAAATCCGATCTCACTGCCAACACCACCATGTTCCAGGCCGATATGCCGGTTTATCAGGGGCGCGGATTCCTGCGTGCCGACTGGGTGCGTATGGATGCCGGAACGTTCGACAATGAAAACGGCAACTATGAGGCGAGCTTTGGTACCTGTAGCGATCAGAACTGCCGACGCTACCGCAGCCAGACAGCCAATGGTCTCAGCCTGGGCGCGGGCTGGGAAAATGACAAATGGAAAGGGGATCTGGGCACCACGCCGCTCGGCTTCCCGGTGGTCAACTGGGTCGGCGGACTGGCTTACAGCGGAGACTGGGACCAGATTGGCTGGACGACCACCGTTTCGCGGCGTCCGGTCTCCAGCTCATTACTCTCGTTTGCCGGCGCAAAAGATCCGGGCACAGGCACCACCTGGGGCGGCGTTATCGCCACCGGTGGCAGTCTTGGTTTGAGTTACGATCAGGGGCTGGCAAACGGCGTCTGGGCTGACCTGAGTGCGCATCAGCTGACCGGTAAAAATGTCGAAGACAACACCCGTGAGCGTCTGATGGGCGGGTATTACTACAAAGTCATCAATGAGGATAACCGCCGCGCGACCGTTGGCCTGAGTTCGATGGTCTGGCATTACCAGAAAGATCTCAGCGGTTATACGCTGGGACAGGGCGGCTATTACAGTCCGCAGCAATATTTCTCGGTTTCCGTGCCGGTTAATTATCGCCAGCGTACTGAGAACTGGTCATGGCAGCTGGGCGGGTCGGTATCCTGGTCGCGCTCTTCGACCAGTGACCAAAAGCGTTACCCGATACAAAATCTGATCCCGGATTCGTTACCGGATAAAAGCGCCATCGAAACCGGCAGCAGCGGTTCTGGCTTCGGATATACCGTGCAGGCACTGCTTGAGCGCCGTGTCAGCTCCCACTGGACAGTCGGTGGCGGTATCGATATTCAGCAGGCAAAAGATTACACGCCAAGCCATTTCCTGCTGTACGCGAGATATTCGATGAGCGGCTGGCAGGGGGATCTGGATATGCCGCCGGAGCCGTTAGTGCCGTATGCGGACTTTAAGTAATGCCAGACCGGGCATTAGGGCGGTTTTTCGCTTACAGCGAAAGCTGGATCGAGATGATTTCGGTTTCTTAACAGCGGTGATCACTTGACGTGCTGCGCCGAAACCGCC
>NZ_JYDG01000095.1:0-56194 GCF_003263545.1 Rahnella sp. AN3-3W3 | reverse complement strand
TCCCAGCCTCCCCCTTCGCACGGGGGAGGAGCTTTGAACCCATTCTTCTCCCTCCCCTTCGCAGGGACCAAAACCACCCTTGAGATTTAAGAGGTATTTATGTCTGATTCCGGTCTGCTCATTCGCGTCTGCGGCAAAGTCCAGGGCGTCGGTTTCCGGCCTTTTGTCTGGCAACTGGCCGATCGTCTGCAGCTTTGCGGCGAAGTGTGCAATGACAGCGCCGGTGTCGAAATCAGGCTGCTTGCACCGGTTAACATCGAAACCTTTATCGGACAGTTACAACGCGACTGCCCGCCGCTGGCACGTATCGACAGCATCAGTTTCGACCCTTTTGAATGGCAAACACCGCCGAAAGATTTCACCATCACGCCAAGTCGCCAGAGCCAGATGGACACACAGGTGGCGCCCGATGCGGCGACCTGCCCGGAATGCCTGAAAGACATCACGCGCGCGGGCGATCGTCGTTTCGGCTATGCCTTTACCAACTGCACCCATTGCGGTCCGCGATTTACGCTGATCCGCGCGATGCCCTACGATCGTCCTTCCACCAGCATGGCGCAGTTCGCACTGTGTCCGGCTTGCCAGCAGGAATATGACAATCCTGCCGACCGGCGTTTTCACGCTCAGCCGGTGGCCTGTCCGCACTGCGGCCCGCAGGTGAGCGCCACATTTCAGGATGGAAAAATACAGGCGCTGGATCAGGCCGCGCTGGCACACGCCGTTACCGCATTACGGGCGGGAAACATTGTCGCCATCAAAGGGCTGGGCGGCTTTCATCTGGCCTGCGATGCCACGCAGCAGGACGCGGTGATGCGGCTGCGTGAGCGGAAACACCGGCCGTCAAAACCGCTGGCAGTGATGCTGCCGGATGTCAGCTGGCTGGCGCGATGCAGCGACGACAGTCCACAGTTTGCGCTGCGTGAACTGCTTGAATCCCCCGCAGCACCGGTTGTGCTGGCGACGAAAAGCGCGATGTCACCGCTGTGTGCTGCCATTGCGCCGGAGCTTAATGAAGTCGGCCTGATGTTGCCGTTTACGCCATTACATCATTTGCTGATGCAGGAATATCAGACACCGCTGGTGATGACCTCCGGTAATGCCGCCGGATGCGCTCCGGCGCTGACAAATTCTGAAGCACTTGAACAACTGAAAGGTATTGCCGATCTGTGGTTGCTGCATAACCGCGATATCGTTCAGCGGGCCGATGATTCGCTGGTGCGGCTGACGGCGCAGGGAACGGAGGTGTTGCGTCGTGCGCGCGGTTACGTGCCAGATGCGCTGCCGTTGCCGCCGGGTTTTGGTCTGCAGCCACCGCTGCTCGCACTGGGAGGCGATCTGAAAAATACGTTTTGTCTGGTGCGTGGTCATCAGGCCATTCTCAGCGCGCATTTGGGCTCGCTGACGCACAGTGATATCGCGGAGCAACAGCAGCAGGCGATTGCACATTTTCAGCAACTTTATGACTGCACCCCGGTGGCTGTCGCCCGCGATGCGCATCCGGGTTATGTCAGTCACCAGCAGGCTGAGCGCCACGCAGTGCGGACAGTCGATGTCTTTCATCATCACGCGCATATCGCCGCCTGTCTGGCGGAACATCACTGGCCGCTGGATGGCACAAAGGTGATTGGTCTGGCGCTGGACGGCCTCGGTTATGGCGAAAAAAACAGTCTGCGGGGCGGCGAATGTTTGCTGGCCGGTTATCTGCATTGCGAACATTTGGGCGGATTGCCTGCCGTCGCCCTGCCCGGCGGCGACCTTGCCGCACGTGAGCCGTGGCGTAATTTACTGGCGCACTTGCAGGCGTTCGTGCCGGACTGGCAGACGCGTCCGCAAGCGCAATCACTGCTTTCACAACCGTGGCAGCCGCTGTCAAAAGCCATTGCTGCCGGGATCAATTCTCCGCTGGCGTCTTCCTGCGGACGTTTATTTGATGCCGTCGCCACCGCGCTGGGCTGTGCGCCGCCCAAGCTGAGCTGGGAAGGTGAAGCCGCCAGCCGGCTGGAAGCACTGGCGCATCAGGCATACGGCATTTCACACCCCGTCACAATGCCGCTGCGGCATACCGAAAACGGCACGTTGCTGGATCTGGCGACGTTCTGGCACCAATGGCTGGACTGGCAGGCATCGCCCGCCGCACGGGCCTTTGCTTTTCATGACGCACTCGCCCAGGGCTTCGCCGCCCTCGCCCGTTATCACGCGGTCAGAACCGGCATTCGCACCGTCGCTACCGGCGGCGGCGTGCTGCATAACCGTTTATTGCGCCAGCTTTTACATCGCTACTTAGCGCCCCTGAATGTGCTGATGCCACAAAACATTCCCGCCGGTGATGGCGGTCTGGCGCTGGGCCAGGCCCTCATTGCCTGTGCCCGTCTGCAACATACTTCTGCTCAGATTTCTTCTGGTTTTAAAAATAAGGATCTCCATGATTAACCGTCAATTTTTCTCTTCGAACCGTCGCGCTTTCTGGCTGCTGGCCGGACTGGTGGCCGTGAATTTACTCGCCTGGGGATGGGCACTGGCGGTGTTTCGTCACAACGCGGCGCTGATCGCCGCGTCATTACTGGCTTACAGCTACGGACTGCGTCACGCGGTCGATGCCGATCATATTGCGGCTATCGATAACGTGACCCGCAAGCTGATGCAACAGGGGCAGCGGCCGGTCGCCGTCGGGGCATTTTTCTCCCTTGGACATTCCAGCATTGTGGTACTGGCCTGCGTGGCGATTGCCGCCACCTCGCTGGTCTTCGGCAATAAAATCGGCTGGCTGCATGATTACGGCAGCACTATCGGTACGCTGGTTTCGGCGCTGTTTTTACTGCTGATGGCGCTGCTGAATGCGTTGATCCTGCGGGACGTTTACCGTCGTTTTCAGAAAGTGAAACAGGGAAAAAGCTTTACCGCCAAAGAAGAACTGCACGCGGTACAAGGCGGTGTGATGAGCCGGATCTTCAGCTTCGCCTTTAATCTGGTGAATAAAAGCTGGCAGATGTATCTGGTGGGATTTTTGTTCGGGCTGGGTTTTGATACCGCGACTGAAATCGGCCTGCTGGGTATTTCTGCCGCAGGTGCGTCTTCGGGCATGTCGGTGTGGAGCATTCTGGTGTTTCCGGCACTGTTTGCCAGCGGCATGGCGCTGGTCGATTCACTGGACAATTTTGTGATGGTCGGTGCCTACGGCTGGGCGTTTGATAAACCGGTACGCAAGCTCTATTACAACATGACCATCACCGCCACCAGCGTGGTGATCGCCCTGTTTATCGGCGGACTGGAAGCACTCGGACTGCTGGCCGACAAATTCGATTTACACGGCGGATTATGGACCATTGTAGAACGCCTTAATGACAATATGGGCAGCGTCGGATACGCCGCCGTGGCGATTTTCCTGGTGTTCTGGGGCATCTCTGCGCTCAATTACCGCCGTAAAGGCTACGACAATCTGGCAGTGTGATCGTCTTTAAAATCAGGCGTCGTTCGGCAAGGTGATCTGTTTTTCCAGACGCAGCGATCCGCCGTCCGTCACCGTGATCATAATTTGGGTTTTACTGCCAGGCTGAACGGAGAAACGCATACGGCCCAGCGGTTGTGGCTGGTTAGCGGTCAGATTGACATTGCTGCTCTGGCGGCTGGTGCTGCTGCCGGACACGCCTTCCTGTGAAACGGAAACCGCCACCTGACAGGCGCAGGCTTTAGTGAGATTGACCATCGGGGTAATGACATAGGTCTGCGCGTCGTTGTGGGTGTCGAACCACAGCTGGTTGGACATCACGGCGGCAATCAGGAGCAAATGCATGGCGTTTATCCTCAGAGTTCATTCGAAAAAAAACAGGGCTAGTGCCCTGTTTTGCTGTGATCCTCCCCTTCGCAGGGGTGGAAGCGTTATCAGTTTTGTGACGCATACGCCAGGTTAGCTGTACCGACCTGAGTAATGCTGGTCAGAGAGCCATTGGCGCTTTGTGACGCCTGAGCGTAGTTGCCTGAACCATTCTGGGAGACAAGCACTTTACTGCCGTTTGCGCTCTGCGCCACGTTGGCACCGTTGTAATCACCCTTTTGCACTACGCTGATCAGGCTGCCATCACCGGTCTGATTGGTGCTGGAGCTGTTTCTGTAGCCATCCTGATTAACCGCTGTCAGCGATTTTTGAGCGCCAGTCTGCGTGGCATTCGCCAGGTTTGAGGTACCCTGTTGGTAAATCTGAATTTCAGAATTCCACTGAGTCGCAGTGAATGTCGGCACTGTGGATGGAGGGGTTGACGGATTACCGCCACCACCGCCGCCATGATTTGAACCGGTTGCAAACGCGCTGCCACTGACGACTAAAGCGGAGACTGCCACAATTTTCCAAAGTTTCATGATGCTACCCCATTGGTTTAATATCGGATGTCATGTTTTACCCTTCATATTTCGAGTTGCAGATGCGTTGGCTGCGCTCGCTCACCCCCGTCGCTTAGTTATCTAAGCTCCCGGTGATTCCCGACCTTGCCGCCTTCCTGCACCTCAAACTATTTTGGGTATGATTTTGTATTAATGCTGTGTCACTCTAATCGCCATTCCTGACGAGTTTTGTACGACACCGCTGCTCTGGTTCGTACCATTCTGGCGAATTTCCGTCACACTCCGGCCTTTTTGCAGAATGTAAGCCGTATTGCCAAAATTCTGTTGCGTAATGGATGCATCCCCGCCGGCGCTTTGCGAAATATAAGCAAAGTTATCGCTGCCGCTTTGGGATATATCGGCGTTATTTCCATTACCTCGCTGATTTACCACCGCAGTATTTTCTGACCCTGACTGACGGATGACGCTGGAATTGCCGTACCCCGCCTGATTATTTGCAGCCAGATTACTATTACCGTTCTGGTAAATCGTTGATGAATTCCCCGATGAATTCCTCGCGCCAGCGAAGACTTGTTCCGGACTATCACTACTCATTTCCGAATAAGCCATATCAAACTGCTGAGCGTGAACGACCCAGGAGAATGAAAGTAACGCCAGGGTCAGTAAAGTCTTTTTCATTTCGTCACCTGTATATCTCCGGCGACTGTGTATTAGCTCACCGGGTTATTGCTGTTGACGAATTGATTATGATGTTTGTCGGAAATAAGAAACTCACCCGCACGTCGTATTTTAATTTTTAACTTCATTAAAAAGTATGAGATGTCACTTCTCATGCGGATTGACCAGAATGTTTCAGTAATACGTCAGTGACGCTAATCGACCCCATGGCATTAATCCTAAAGTGCCAGGAAACTCCGGCGCAAATAATCACACAAATGCAACTATTCCTAATCCCCTTGCGGTTTAAAAATGGCCTTAAAAGAGATCGCCGCCACATTTCCACCCCTTATCATTCCGGCTTTTACGGTATTTAGGGTGCCCGCCGGGTGCTTTACGCAGGCATATTCAGGTCTTAAAACGGCCTAACCTAAGTGAAATCGATTATACAGTAAGCAGTTATTTGAGTTATTAAAGAGGAATCATGCACCAGATTGCTGTATCCCGTGGATTATTCAGACCGGCATTTATTTAAATGTGCTGTCATAACAAGGCCAAACGTTAAGATAATGTAAATCCATTACTTAAGGTTTATTTAACATGCACGGCTCATGCAAATGGCAATACATTAAGAAAATTTTATACATTTTACGTTACATTTTGAAACATAAATAAGCCTTGCGTAAGGTCATCCAAAAGCTAAATTGAGTCTGTACCGCACATAGAGCGACTTAAAATATTGTGCGCCTCACGCTGCGTTTATTTGCTACTTTCAGATATGCACAGCAAATATAAAGCTATAGATTTAGCACATAATATCTCAGTCTATTACCGGTCTGTTTATACAAAGACGCGGCAGGCTGTGGCTATAAAAATCAGGGCAGGGTTTCATTATGAGTAATGAAGCAGCAATCAATAATAATATTCTTTTATTAGTGACTAAACCATCATTACAAGCCAGTGCTTTACTGCAGCAATTAAAACAGCAACTTTGTGTCAATACCCGGTTACACAGCATTCATAAAACACTTGAGGATCAGTATCTTCATCAGACGCTTATTCTTTTCGACATGATGGAAGCTGACCGGCGGATTATTGAGGTCTGGCAATCCGCCATTAACCGTTATCACGAGAGTGTGAAGTTATTATTATTAAATACGCCCGATAATTATCATTTTCGGGAAATAGAAACCTGGCCGCGAATAAGCGCTGTTTTTTATCTTTCTACTGACGAAGAACATCTGGTGGAGGGGATCCGCAGCGTGATCCGCGGAGAATGCTACTTCTCTCAGGGTTTCGCCAGCTATCTGATCAATCAGTCCGGTGCCTTCCGGCACATGCATTCAGAAGATACCGGCCTGACTCATCGCGAAAAAGAGATCCTCAATAAGTTACGCGTGGGTGCGTCCAACACGGAAATCGCACAGCTTTTGTTTATCAGTGAGAACACCGTCAAGACGCATCTTTATAATTTATTTAGGAAAATTTCGGTAAAAAACCGTACTCAGGCGGCGTCCTGGGCGAATGACAATCTCAAGCGCTGACATCATGACTATTTGCATCAGGACCTTCTGGCTCTGGCTGGCGCTGCTCTGCGCCACCTGCCTGCACGTACAGGCTGCGGATATCAAAGACCCGGGGCTGATTACCGACCGGACAGTGACGTCGGTGGGGCACGATTTTTATCGCAGCTTCACCGCCAAATGGGAACAGAACTACCCGGAAACCATCACGATTTCAGAAAGACCCAGCGCCCGCTGGGGCAGTTGGATCACCATAAAGATAGGTCAGGACACCCTTTATCAAACTCTGTTGTTTCCTAACCGTCACAACTTTGAGAAGGACGTCGACACCGCACTGGCTGGCGTGACGGAGGCGTTATCACGACGCCAGCTGGACAAAGCGTTACTTGGCACCGGGGATCTTGCCCATGACGAATTTTAATGCACAGCCTCTTTTAAGGAGAGCATCGTGAATATTCCAGTCTCTGCTTCGCGCTCAGTCATGCTGCTGGCATTACTGACGGCGTCCCCGGTTTCCTGGGGAGGCAACATGGTTTTCCAGTTCATTAACCCGAATTTCGGCGGCAACCCGAATAATGGCGCGTTCCTGCTCAATGAAGCCCAGGCGCAAAACTCCTATAAGGATCCGGATTCGTACGATTTCGGCACTACCGGCACCTCTGCGCTGGATAACTTCACCGCATCGATTCAGTCGCAGCTGCTGGGCAGTCTGATGGGCAACGTGAATCAGGGCAAACCGGGGCGGCTGGTGACGCAGGACTTTATTGTGGATATCCAGAATACCGACGGGCAACTGGTGATGAATGTCACCGACCGTAAAACAGGCAAGATTTCCACCATTCAGGTTCAGGGCCTGTCTGCTACTACCAACTGATTCCGGCGACAAATAAAAACAGGAACAACATCATGCGCAGCTATTTATTACTCATCGCAGTTTTTGTGTTGAGCGGGTGTCTCACAGCGCCCCCGAAAGAAGCCGCCAGACCGACATTATTGCCACGGGCACCGAGTTATACCGACCTGACTCATCTCCCGGCACCGAAGGGACGTGTATTTGTCTCCGTTTATAATATTCAGGATGAAACCGGTCAGTTCAAACCGTATCCGGCGAGTAACTTCTCGACTGCGGTGCCGCAAAGCGCCACGGCCATGCTGGTCTCGGCGCTAAAAGACTCTAAATGGTTTATTCCGCTGGAACGTCAGGGACTGCAAAACCTGCTCAATGAACGCAAAATTATCCGTGCGGCTCAGGAAAACGGCAGCGTCGCTATCAATAATCAGCGTCCGCTTTCTTCTTTAGTGGCGGCAAATATTCTGATTGAAGGCTCGATTATCGGCTATGAAAGCAATGTGAAATCGGGCGGCATAGGGGCGCGTTACTTCGGTATCGGTGCCAGTACGCAGTACCAGTTGGACCAGATAGCCGTGAACCTGCGTGCTGTCGACGTCAATACCGGGGAAGTTCTGTCGTCTGTGAATACCAGCAAGACGATTTTGTCGTATGAAGTGCAGGCCGGGGTGTTCCGCTTTATCGACTATCAGCGTCTGCTGGAAGGCGAACTGGGCTATACCACCAACGAGCCGGTGATGTTGTGCCTGATGTCGGCCATTGAATCCGGGGTTATTTATCTGGTCAATGACGGTATCGACCGTAATCTGTGGCAATTGCAGAATCCGTCGGAAGTGAATTCGCCGATACTGCAACGCTACAAAAACAGCGTTGTCCCTGCCGAATCCTGATAGGGCAGTTGGCGAAGGGAAGGGGTGGGTTGACACCCCTTCCCTTCTTTTTTAAGCATTTAAGCAAACATCAGGTTTTATTCTCTTCGCTTTTCACCGCCTGACGGTAATTATTCACCCGCTTTTTGTCCTCGAGATTGAAGTCAGGGTCGAGATAAATACTCAGTCGTTTGATCAGTAAATCGTCAAATGCAAACACCGTACAGAAATGATGACTGCCGGCTTCCGAGGTCGGCCAGCGGTCGCCGTTTTGCATCACACCACGCATCTGCCCTTCCAGTACAATGGTGTCGCCATCGCTGAGAAACCGGAAAGCATCCTGAATATGTTGGATCTTATCGATTTCCAGGGCGAAGCGTTTACCCAGTTCTCCCAGGGATGACTTCCCCTGCGCGGTGCCAAATTTCGGAAAAAACAGCACCACATCTTCAGCAAAGAGATCCAGCAAAGTCGAATCTGCCTGATCCAGTTTGGCGTAGAAATTCTTAACGATTTCAATGCGTTTTTCTTTCAGTTCGTGTTCTGACATTTTCACCTCGAAATTCTCCATCCAATACCTAAGCCTAGTGACTGCGGCTGATTTTGCCAGTTATGTGGTGATGCTCACAAAATGCGCACCCTGCCCCGGAAAAGAGTTTTCTGCACAGGAACACGGAACCCATTACACTGGCGTACGTTTTTACCCTTACTTCCTCTTACACTTTCGGAGAGTCACGGATGTCTCAGTTCAATCGGGCCGGCCTCAGTTTGCCCCCACTGCCCGTTCCCTCCCGCTGGCTTATTATGGTTGTCTGCCTGCTGCAGGGACTTTTGCTGTATTACTTTTTCTCAGACAGCCAGGCGGTCACGCGGTCGGCTTTCTCCCACAATATTTACGGCCAGACTATGGCATTCACATTACCGGTGCTGATTTCGTTGTCGCTGGTACGGCTGAATGACCGCCGGTTCTGGGGCGCAATGGGGTTGATTACCTTGCTGCTGGCAGGGCTGGCAACGTGGGTGAAAAGTAATGTGACCGGCACACCGGCAGATTCGGTGATGGTGCCGTTTAACCTTTCGCTGGTGGTGATGGTATTTTTTGTGCTGCCCTGGTTACAGGTGCAGACGTTCCCGGCGCAGAACCGTTACCGGTACGCCCATCTTGCCGCCTGCTACAGCCAGAATATGCTGTGTGCAATGCTCACTTTCCTGCTGATGCTGCTGACCGTCGGTGTACTGGCGTTGTGCGCTGCCCTGTTCCGGGTGATTGGCATTGAATACTTCCACGCGCTGTTTTTCGATACGCCACTGTTTATGCATCTGGTTTTCGGGCTGCTGCTGGGGATAAGCATCATCACCTGCCGCACACAACCGGCGCTGATGAACACCACCCGCAATATTATCCGTTTCATTCTCAAAGGCCTGCTGCCTCTGGTGGCGTTCGTTGCGCTGATCTTCCTGTTCGCCCTGCCGTTCACCGGTCTGACGGCGTTGTCGAAAACCTGGTCCGCCGCCAGTCTGCTGACCATTATGGCGCTGAGTCTGCTGGTGCTGGTGAACGTCGTGCGCGAAACGGACAGCGGCGTGAAACCTTATCCGCAGGCTGTCCGCTGGCTGGTCAATGCAGCCATCCTGCTGCTGCCGGTTTATGCCGCGCTGGCGCTGTATTCTACCGGTCTTCGCGTCTCGCAATACGGCTGGACGCCGCAGCGCCTGTGGGCGGTGGTGATTATTGCGATCACGCTGACAGCGTCGCTTTGCTACAGTTCTTCCGTTTTCGATAAACGCCCGGACTGGCTGTCACGTCTGAATCAGTTCAATAAACCGCTGTCATTGTTAGTTGTATTGCTGGTTATCGCGGTCAACAGCCCGCTGCTCGATCCTTACCGTATCAGTGTGAACAGTCAGATTGCACGGCTCGACAGCGGTAAAACGCAGGCGAAAGATTTTGATCTCAAATTACTGCGCTTTGAAACCGGCCGTCGTGGCAATGAGGCGCTGGCGAAACTGCTGCAACATCCTGCATTTACCGCTGATCCGCGCCTGCTTGCCACGGTGAAAAATACCCTGGCAATGACCTCACGCTGGGGCTCATACAATGATAAAGAGGCCGATGCACTGGCTAAAAATTATCGTGTTGAGGAGGCGAAAAAGATGATCACGCTGGCGAAAGGCGCAGTGCAGCCGGATGACGGCTGGTGGAAAGGTCTTCCTGCGCTGGAACAATATCGCAACACACTACGCGATTGTCTGAGCGTTCAGGGCGTGTGTATCGTCAACACGCTGGATCTTAACAGTGACAGACAGAAAGAAATCCTGCTCTGTAATACGCTGGATGCGCCTTCCGTCAACTGCCGGGTTTACGCGAAGCAGGCCGGACAGTGGGCGCAAAGCGGTGAACTTTATCTGTATCAGGAAAAAGATAAAGAGACGCTGATCCAGGCACTGCGCAACGGTGAAGTTAAACCCGCGCCGCGCAAATGGGCGGATATCCAGATCGAAGGGAAGCGTCGCGTGGTGCATTACCAGCAGGATGAAAACTGATTTATCCGCCAGTCACCGGCAGGATCTCTGCCGGTGAACCCGCCGTTAAGGCGTCATGCGTAACAGGGTGTCATCTTTACGGAAGTAATGATGATAAATCGCTGCCAGCGCATGTAAGCCAATCAGGTAATAACCGCAGTTCGCCAGAAACACATGAATCTGTTTAACCGTGCTGCGCACGGAAGGATCCGGCGTCACGAACTGCGGCACCTGCCAGCCAAACAATACCCAGTCACGTCCGCCAAATTCCAGCGTCAGCACGCCCAGCACGGGCAGCGAGAGAAATAACAGATACAACACGCCATGTACCGCGTGCGATGCCGCAATCTGCCATCGTGGCAAAGGCGGCGTGATAACGGGCGTGGCAAAACGGGTACGCAGGAACACACGCACCCACATCAGCAGCCAGACGCAAATCCCGAAATTAAAATGCAGTAATCGCACCAGCGGCTGGTTATCTTCCGGAAAATAGTCGCGGGTCAGCATCGCGGTATACGTCAGAATAATCATCAGTAAGGTTGCCCAGTGCAGGCTTATTTGCGACAGCGAATAACGGTTTTTCATGAGCAATTTCCTGGCCGGAGGATATTAAAGGCGAAATCAAAAGTGACAGAGTGAGTATAGAGAGGAATTACGCAGACTTTGTGGATAAGGCCGGGCGATAAGGATAAAGAAGTTAAAGCACAGAGATAAAAAAAACCGGGCCAAAGCCCGGTCTGATTTGCTGAGGCGACTTATGCGCCGACAGAAGGATCCGGCCCAACCGGCGGTTCACTGCTGGTTTTTTTCGGGGCCAGTAAACCGTCAGCACGGAACATCGCTTTGATACCGCGAATGGCCTGACGGATACGATCCTGATTTTCGATCAGCGCGAAACGGACGTGCGTATCACCGTAATCACCAAAACCGATGCCCGGAGACACGCAGACTTTCGCGTCAGACAGCAGGCGTTTGGCGAACTCCAGCGAACCTAAATGCGCATACGCCGGCGGGATTTTTGCCCAGACATACATCGACGCTTTCGGGTTTTCCACCATCCAGCCCGCTTCATGCAGCCCGCGCACCAGCACATTACGACGCTGACGGTATTGCTCGGCGATGTCTTTCACACATTGCTGATCGCCTTCCAGCGCGGCAATCGCAGCAACCTGTAACGGCGTGAACGTCCCGTAATCGTGATAACTTTTGATACGCGCCAGCGCGCTGACCAGCTCAGGATTGCCGACCATAAAGCCGATACGCCAGCCCGCCATGTTGTAGCTTTTCGACAGGGTGAAGAACTCTACCGCAATATCTTTCGCGCCCGGCACCTGCATGATCGACGGCGCTTTCCAGCCGTCGTACACGATATCCGCGTAGGCCAGATCGTGAATAACCAGCACGTTGTATTGTTTGGCCAGCGCGACCACGCGTTCGAAGAAGTCCAGCTCTACGCATTGCGCCGTCGGGTTGGACGGAAAGCCGAGGATCATCATTTTCGGACGAGGAATGGTTTCGCGAATGGCTTTTTCCAGTTCAGCAAAGAAATCCACACCTTCTGCCAGCGGCACGGATCGCACCTGAGCACCGGCGATCACTGCGCCGTAAATGTGGATCGGATAACTTGGGTTTGGCACCAGAACGGTATCGCCATGATCCAGGGTCGCCAGCATCAGATGCGCCAGACCTTCTTTCGAACCGATGGTGACGATAGCTTCGCTTTCCGGGTCGATCTCCACCTGATAACGATCGGCGTACCAGCGGGAAATCGCACGACGCAGACGCGGAATACCGCGTGACGTTGAGTAACCGTGGGTATCTTCGCGCTGCGCAACCTGCACCATTTTTTCCACAATGTGCGGCGGTGTCGGGCCGTCAGGGTTGCCCATGCTGAAATCAATAATGTCTTCGCCGCGATGGCGTGCGGCCATTTTCAGTTCAGCGGTGATGTTGAAAACATAAGGGGGAAGACGATCAATACGTGAAAAACGACGTGGTGAACTGGAATCAGCCATAATTTCCTCTGGGATACGTAAGCGCCCGGACCGTCCGAGCGACGCTGGCCGCGTTGCGGCCTTCAACGAACATAACGCAGAGAAAAACAGCTGTCGAGATACTGAGCGTTTTTTTTTACGGACGCGGATCAGTTGCCAGCAGCCCCAGCAGCCAGTCGTTCTTCCACTCGTCGCCAATCCGGTAACTGTCGCGCAAACGCCCTTCCATCTGAAAACCGCATTTCTCCAGCACGCGGCGCGAACCGTCATTGCCTTCCAGTACGTTGGCCTGCAGGCGGTGAAATCCGCAGTGCTCAAAAGCAAAGTTCAGCACTTCACGCAGGGATTCCACCGCGTAGCCTTTACGCTGATGCTCGGGCGCGAGAATAAACCCCACTTCGCCCTGTTTATAAGGCCGCCAGTCCGGGAAGAATCCGGTCAGCCCCACGGCGGCGCCGGTCTCTTTTTCGCGGATCAGCAAGCATAACCAAAAATCGCAATAGCGATCCCAGTTGCCCAGCCGCTGTTCAAAACGGGTATGAACCTGAGCGGGCATCTCGATATCGCCGATAAAACGCATCACCTCCGGCGTCTGATACAACCGCAAGAAAAATGCCCAGTCGTCAACCTGGATCGGCTGCATAATCAGCCGCGGCGTGGATAACGAAATCATCTCGGTTGGCTCTCCTGTGTCTGCCGATGGTGAAAGTCTGACCTTTTACATATAATAACGGCTGAATCCATTTGGCACGCTTATCTTTACGGCGCGCAAAGAGTTAATCTGCTATGCCTCACATTTTCGATATGTTGCTGGCGGTCTTTGACCGCGCGGCGCTGATGCTCATTTGTCTGTTTTTCCTCACGCGTACCACGCTGTTCCGTAAACTGCTGCATAAAGAAAACGAGAGCCACACGCCGCTGGAGCTGGCGGCGGTGACCGCCATTTTCTCGCTGTTTGCGATTTTCGGTACGCTTTCCGGGATCAACGTCGAAGGCTCGCTGATTAACGTACGCACCATCGCCATTATGTCCGGCGGGATCTTGTTCGGCCCCTGGGTCGGGATTATCACCGGCCTGATTTCAGGCACGCACCGTTTTCTCATCGACATTCACGGACCGACGTCAATTCCGTGCCTGATCACCAGTATTACTGCCGGTTTCCTTTCCGGTTACATCAACAAAAAAGTCAAAAAAGCGCTGCACTGGAAAGTCGGGATCATCGCCGGAATGCTGTGCGAAACACTGACCATGGTGCTGATTCTGCTGATGGCACGCCCATTTTCGCTCGGACTGGATATCGTCATGAATATCGCCGCACCGCTGATCCTCGGAGCAGTTCCATCGGCCTGATTGTATTACTGGTGCAAAGCGTCGAAGATGAAAAGGAAGTCATCGCCGCACGACAGGCGCGGCTGGCACTGGATATCGCCAATAAAACGCTGCCCTATTTCCGTAATATAGACGGCCGTAATATCGAAGGCCGAAATATCAACGCCGAATCCCTGGCCAGCATCTGCCGCATTATCCGCGAGGATATCGATGCCGATGCGGTGGCTATCACGGATACTAAAAACATACTGGCATACGTCGGCGTGGGCGCGGATGAATACAATATCGGTCATGAATCGCTGAGTGAGATGACCAAAGCCACACTGGAAAGCGGCGAGATCACGGTCAGAAACAATGATGAAATGGATCGCACGCCGCAGATCCACTCGCTGATTATTATTCCCCTGTGGGAAAAAGGCGAAGTGACCGGCTCGCTGAAAATTTATTATTGTGACCCGCACCGTATTACGTATTCGCTGAAAGTGATGGCCATCGGGCTGTCGCAAATAATGTCCACGCAGATGGAAGTCTCACGTACTGAACAACTGCGCGAAATGGCCAATAAAGCGGAAATGCGCGCATTGCAGAGCAAGATAAACCCGCATTTCCTGTTTAACGCGCTGAATGCGATTTCATCGTCGATCCGCGCCCGCCCTGACGTGGCGCGTCAGCTGATCATCAATCTTTCCCGCTATCTGCGCTACAACCTGGAACTGAATGACGAGCTGATCGACCTGCGTAAAGAACTGCATCAGATACAGGATTACATCGCCATCGAACAGGCGCGTTTTGGCAGCAAACTGACGGTGATTTATGACATTGATGACGATATTTCGGTGAAAATTCCCAGTCTGCTGATCCAGCCACTGGTAGAAAACGCGATTGTTCACGGCATTCAGAAATGCAGCGGAAAAGGCGTGGTGGTGATTTCAGTTAAGCATCAGGCTGAGGGGATTAAAGTTTCCGTGAAAGACACCGGCCATGGCATTAATCAGGAAACCATTGACCGCGTGGCACGCAATGAAATGCCCGGTAATAAAATCGGCCTGCTGAATGTGCATCACCGCGTTTCGTTGTTATACGGGCAGGGTCTGACCATCCGGCGACTGGAGCCGGGCACCGATATTTCTTTTGTTATTACTCACGCTCCTGCGAAAGTCACGGCGGCCATACAGAGCCAGATAGCCTGATCCGCAGGGCGTTTTTCGTTTTACCCGCCCGCCTTTCGGGCCACCGCACCAGGGAGATAATTCAGTGAAAGCAATTATCGTCGAAGATGAAGTACCGGCTCAGGAAGAGCTGAGTTATCTGATCAATACGCACAGCAGCATTCAGGTTGAAGCAATATTTGATGACGGACTGGACGTGCTTAAATATCTGCAATCGCATGAAGTGGATGCGATTTTTCTCGATATCAGCATTCCTTCGCTCGACGGCGTTTTACTGGCGCAAAATATCAGTAAATTTGCCCATAAACCTTATATCGTTTTCATCACCGCCTATAAAGAACACGCTGCAGAAGCCTTTGAAATCGAAGCGTTTGATTACATTCTCAAGCCTTATCATGAGTCACGTATTGTCACTATGCTGCAAAAGCTGGAGTCGCATTTTCGCCGTGATAAAGAACTGGCTGGTAAAGAGACCGGAGAGAAACAGGAAGGGATCCCGCCTGTAACCGGCAACGCGCAGCGGGTGAGTCACAGTATTAATCTGATCAAAGACGAGCGGATTATTGTGACGGATATCAACGATATTTATTACGCCGCCGCGCAGGAAAAGGTGACGCAGGTCTATACCCGCAAAGAAGAATTCACCATGCCGATGAATATCACCGAATTGTGCAACCGGCTGCCGGAGGAACATTTTTTCCGCTGCCATCGCTCATATTGCGTGAACCTGTCAAAAATCCGCGAGATCGTACCCTGGTTCAACAATACCTATATTTTGCGCTTAAGCGATTTAGATTTCGAAGTACCGGTGAGTCGCAGCAAGGTGAAAGAATTCAGGCAGTTAATGCGGTTCTGATGGGGGCCTGACGGGGTCTGAGACGGAGGGCGTTATTTTTTTGCGTCTGACTCTGAATTATTACAAAAATGTCATCAACCCGTCATCCTCAGGTTAGCCAGTAATCAGTAGACTTTGTTTCGTCAAGACAGAGGATATTTCGTACTTTCTCATATCTGTGATGAGAAAAACTCAAATATAGCTCTGCAAAATATTCTGCGTTATTAACAAATAACATTGAGTTCAAAAGGACGAACATATGTTTAAAAAGAAATTATTACTCGCCGGTATTATCAATGCTCTGTGTCTGACGTCTGCGTATGCAGCGAACCCTCTTAGCGTCCACGTTCTGAACCTGCAAAACGGGCTGCCATCACAGGGTGTAAGCGTATCGCTCGAGAAGCAGGAAGGTAACAAATGGGTGCAGTTGAGCAGCGGAGTAACCAACGAACAAGGAAGAATTCCGGCGCTGTATCCCAATGAAAATGTGATGGAGAAAGGGAATTATCGGGTAACGTTCAAAACTGGCGAATGGTTTGAAAAGCACCATACCGCTTCATTTTTCCCGGAAATCCCCGTTATTTTTAAAGCGGATGGCTCAGTGCCTCACTATCACATTCCTCTGCTTGTCAGTCCTTACGGCTTCTCGACTTACCGCGGGAATTAAAGTCAGCAAAGCAATAATGATGGGAGTTTGCTCCTCCCCTGCGATGGGGAGGAGCAAAACTTAGATCGTCATACCAATTGACTGACGTAAGTACGCACCTGCACCCAGCAACCCTGGCTGATCGTGGGTGATCAGGAATACCGGAATATCCATCAGGTAATCTTTGAAGCGGCCTTTATCTTCAAATGCGGCGCGGAAACCGGACGCTTTGAAGAATTCGAGGAAGCGCGGAACAATGCCGCCAGCGATGTATACACCGCCAAATGTCCCCATGTTCAGCGCCAGATTGCCACCGAAACGTCCCATGATCACACAGAACAGCGACAGCGCGCGGCGGCAGTCGACGTTCTCATCAGACAGTGCCAGTTCGGTCACGTCTTTCGGTTTGAAGTTTTCCGGCACGCGGTCGTCCGATTTCACGATAGCGCGATAAAGATTCACCAGCCCCGGACCGGAAAGGATCCGCTCGGCAGATACGTGGCCCATTTCGGTACGTAGCTGCTCAAGAATAATGTCTTCTTCTTCGCTGTTCGGTGCGAAATCAACATGACCGCCCTCGCCCGGCAGGCTAAGCCACTGCTTGTTAGCGTGGATCAGATGCGCGACACCCAGACCGGTACCGGCGCCATAGATCACAGCCGGTTTTCCGTCCTGCGCTTTTTTACCGCCGAACTGCAATAAATCCTCTTCTTTCAACATCGGGATCGCCATCGAGACGGCGGTGAAATCGTTGATCACTTCCAGATGTTGCAGACCTAAACTTTTCTTCATTTCTGCAATGGAGAATGCCCAGGTGTGGTTAGTCATTGCCACCCAGTCGCCGGTGATCGGGCAGGCAATGGCGATGCAGGCATCTTCAATTTCCTGTTTTTGCTCAGTAAGATACTCACGGACTGTGGCTTCGAGGCTGTCATATTCCAGCCCGGAGAAGGTCTTCGCCTGCGAAATCTCGCCGCTGTCCAGCGCACAAAGCGCCAGACGGCAGTTAGTGCCCCCGACATCGCCCACCAGGGAGTATTTGGTCATGTTAATCTCCGCAAAAGTAAATTCGTTATGCTGCGCTAAAGAGTACGCTGCCAGACACGCAGATGTAAGTTGTCTTCATCAATTAAAGCGACTGGCGAAACCCCGCCCGTGGGGCAAAGCTTACAGTTTCGTGTGGGCAAAATAGCGGTAATTGCTATACGCTGCAACGCAGTTTTGAACCCGCGCACATTTATGCGGTATGTCACACAAAATAATGTTGAGCGTCCGCAAACAGACTTCGCCAGGATTCATCTAAGCTATTAGGGCAAACAAAGCGATAACGATAAATAAGGAAATTCTTGCATGTTTCATCCTCGCGCCAGAATTATGCTGGCTTTCGCCCTGCCCGCCGTCATTATCGGGGTGCTGTCCAGCCTGATTCTGGTCTTTCTCATGATGATCGCCGGTGCATTGCAAAACCTGCTGTGGCAACACATTCCCGCCGTTTTACAGGTGAATACGGAGTCTGCCAGCTGGACACTGTTTATGCTGACGCTCACCGGCATCGGTGTTGGCGCGATTATCAAGTATATGCCAGGCCACGCAGGGCCGGATCCGGCCACTGAATCGCTGATTGGCGCGCCGGTGGCGGTTAACGCATTACCGGGTCTGGCGCTGGCGCTGATGGTCGGACTGGCCGGCGGCGTCAGTCTGGGGCCGGAACATCCGGTCACGGTGATTAATATCGCACTGGTGGCGTGGCTGGGTGGACGCCTGATGCCTAAAGTGCCGACCACTGACTGGGTCATTCTGGCCGCAGCCGGGACTATCGGCGCACTGTTTGGCACGCCGGTCGCGGCGGCGCTGATTTTCTCGCAAACCCTCGGTACCAATAAAGATGTGCCGTTGTGGGATCGCCTGTTTGCCCCTTTGCTTGCCGCCGGTGCCGGTGCGCTGACCACCGATCAGTTCTTCCAGCCGGATTTCTCGCTCAGCATTCCTTCTTATGATTCTTCCAGCCTGATCGACATTTTCAGTGGCTCCGTCGTGGTGCTGATCGCCATCGCTCTGGGGATGATCGCCGTGTGGCTGTTCCCGCATATGCACCGGCTGTTCAATACGATTCAGAATCCGATATTACGTCTCGGCCTGGGCGGTTTTGTGCTGGGTCTGCTGGCGCTGATCGGCGGAGAAATCACGCTGTTCAAAGGTCTGGATGAAATGAAAGAGCTGGCACATTCCAATCAGCTGTTTGAGATGGGACCTCTGCTGGCGATTACGCTCACCAAACTCGCGGCATTAGTGGTCGCTGCCGCCTGTGGTTTTCGTGGCGGGCGCATTTTCCCGGCAGTATTTGTCGGGGTATCGCTCGGGTTGATGTTGCATCAGTACGCACCGGATGTGCCCGCAGCAGTGACGGTTTCATGTGCGGTAATGGGGATGGTGCTGGTGGTGACACGCGACGGCTGGCTGAGTCTGTTTATGGCGGCCGCCGTGGTGCCGGGGCTGAAACTGTTGCCATTGCTGTGCATTGTCATGCTGCCAGCCTGGCTGATGCTGGCCGGTAAGCCGCTGATGCAGATCGCAAAACAGCGGCTGAACCGGCAGATCACAGAAGAAGATTAATCCTGTTTTAACGCAAATTCCGCCGCCGCCAGCGCATGAATGGCGGTGGTGTCGAAGACCGGTACGCTCGCGTCTTCTGCACCGACCAGCAGGGTGATTTCGGTACATCCAAGAATGATCCCTTCCACGCCCTGCTGTTCTAATTTACTAATAATCCGGCGATATTCCTCGCGGGAATCCTCCTTAATCATGCCCAGACACAGCTCTTCGTAAATGATGCGGTGGACAATCGCCCGGTCGGCTTCGTCCGGCGTCACCACGTCAATCTGATGCTTTTCCTGCAAACGTCCGCGATAGAAATCCTGTTCCATGGTGAACCGCGTGCCGAGCAGGCCGATTTTACGCAGGCCCTGCCCTTTGATTTTTTCAGCCGTCGCATCGGCGATATGCAGCAGCGGCAGGCCACCGATGCGTTCGATATCGTCCGCGACTTTATGCATGGTGTTGGTACACACGACGATAACGTCCGCGCCAGCGCGCGCCAGTGAATTCGCGGCGTTACCGAGAATTTCACCCGCCTGCTGCCAGTCACCGGTCATTTGCAGCTTTTCGATTTCATAAAAATCGACGCTGTAGAGAAACAGTTTGGCCGAATGCAGGCCGCCCAGTTGCTGTTTCACATGCTCATTGATCATGCGGTAATACGGTACGGTGGATTCCCAGCTCATACCGCCAATCAGCCCTAACGTTTTCATCTTGACGCCCTGTATTTTCCGGATGCCAAAACCATAACCGACAAAAAGCCCGCGGACAAAGAAAATGTCGGCGGGCTTTTTTGTGCTGCTTTACGGCAATGAGAATTACTGTTTAGCCGGGCAATCCTCTGCTGCCAGACGACGGTTCATCCAGCGCTGACGGAGTGTGTCGTAAACCCAGTTGTACGCCACGGTATACGGCAGGAAGAACAGGAAGAACCCGATTTCCAGCATAAAGGCGTCCAGCAGTCCGATACCCAGCCACAGCGCGGCAATCGGCAGACCAATTATGATAAATCCGCCTTCGAAGCCCAGCGCGTGCGCCACGCGGATTTTAAATGTCCGCACCACACGGGAAACCGGCCAGAATTTGTCAAACAGGCTGTTATAGACGATGTTCCAGACCATCGCTGTCGTTGACAGCATGATTGCCAGTGCGCCCATTTCCCAGACCGGTTTGTTCAGCGCCCAGGCGGCGGCCGGCGCTGAAATCAGCACGGCGAGGGTTTCAAAACCTACCGCATGGAAGATGCGTTCGCCGAATGTTTTCTGAGAGATATTCCGTGTTTGCTTAGACATAAAAACCTGCCCGATTCCTGATTGTTGTTACGTTAAATGCTACGTGACGGCTGTCACAGGCGGTCATTATCATCACTAAATGAGATAGGTAAAAGATAGAAAGTATCGATAAAATAGATGGATTGAAATCAAAGGATCATCTTATGCGTTATTCCCCGGAAGCCCTGATAGCCTTTGTCGAAGCCGCCGATGCCGGATCGTTTTCAGCGGCAGCGCGTAAGCTGCGCAAAAGTCAGTCCACCGTCAGCACGGCAATTGCCAATCTGGAAGTAGATTTAGGCGTCACATTATTTGACCGCCAGAGCCGGCATCCGGTGCTGACTCCTGCCGGACAGCGCGTGCTGAGCCACGTTCAGGCCATTCTGGCCGCCAGCGAACGGCTCGATGAACTGGCGGTACGCTTATCAACGCAGGTGGAAACCCGCCTGACGTTTGTGCTGTCCGACACTTATCAGCCGACCCATCACGAAGCGCTGCTGCGCCGCTTTGAGCGCCGGTATCCGGATATTGAATTTGAGTGTCAGATAGCCGAAGACCAGGACGTGATCGACCTGTTGCAGTCAGGCCGCGCGCATATCGGCATGGTTGAAGTGCAGGCGAGTTATCCGCCGGATATTGGTGTGGCGCGCCTGCCGGAGCAAACGGATATGTCGATTTTTTGCAGCCGCGAGCATCCGCTGGCAAAAATGACTGACCTGCAACCGGAGCAATTAAACACCTTTCGCCAGCTCTGTCTGCAACCTTACAGCCGCCGGGAAATGCCCCGGGCGCAGGGGCAAATCTGGTCAGCGCCTAGTTATCTGATGCTGCTGGAAATGGCGGAACAGGGATTTGGCTGGGCGACGTTGCCGCACTGGCTGGTGAAGCAGTTCGGACATGACAAACTGGTCAGCCTGCCGATGCGCGGCTGGCCGAAGCAGATCTCGGTGGATGCGGTATGGAGTAAGAACAATCAGCCCGGTCCGGCGGGGTCCTGGTTCATCGACCAGCTCATTGACCCGCCGTTACCGGAAACAGATTTACTGCCCTGAGTTACGCTTTGCCAGCGATTTGGTGACAGAATTCAGCAGCTCAGGGATATCCATTTTCGGCAGAACCACTTCTATCCAGGCCATCTGACGCTGCGCGGTGGCCTTTTCAATCGCGTCCTTCAGCGCCTGCGGCGACTCTGCCCGCGCGCTGAACACCTCTTTGCCGCCAAACGCCGCCGGGAACTGGGTCCAGTTCCACTGCGCGATGTCGTTATAACGCTGGGTTTCGCCGTGGATCGCCCGCTCGACGGTGTAGCCGTCGTTATTAATCACAAAAACAATCGGGGGCAGACCGTAACGGATGGCGGCACCTAATCCCTGAAGGGTCAGTTGCGCAGAACCGTCGCCGATCAGCAGCACCACGCGGCGATCCGGTACGGCAATCTGTACACCAAACGCGGCAGGCAGCGTAAAGCCAATGGAACCCCACAATGGCTGGACAACGAACTGGCAATCTTGTGGCAGATTCAGCGCCGCAGCACCGAAACAGGCGGTGCCCTGTTCGGCAACCAGCACGTCGCCCGGTTGCAGTAAATCCTGAATCTGTTGCCAGAAGGCATATTGCCCGAGGCTGTTATCGTGCGACAAAGGCAGGGTGTTACGTTTAACGGCGTAGGACGCTGAACCGCAGCCCAGTTCGGCGGTAAGCCGGTGCATCACACTGACCGTTTTTTCGAGCGGCAACTGGTGGAAGATCTGATCACCTACACGGGCAAAAAAGGGCTGGAGGTCGATGCATTTACCGGACGGAAGTTGCTGGGTAAAACCAGCGGTGATGGTGTCGGTGAATTTCACGCCGACGGTAATCACCACATCCGCTCCTTCAATCGCTTCTCTGGTTGATGGTGCGCTGGCGGCTCCCGAGTAAGTCCCGGCAAAGTGTGCCTGCTGTTCGTTGAATAAACCTTTACCCATCAGCAATGTGGAATGCGCGAGCGGCACGTCTTCCATCCATTGTTCCAGCGCCTTTTTCACTTTAAAACGGTCTGCCAGAAAATCCGCCAGTAATGAAACGCGTTTGGCTCCCCGCAGATGCTTTTCCGCCGCGGCAACAAAAGCTTCAAGAGAGGAAGGAGAGAAAGGTGGCTGTCTTGCCGGCAGCGGATGCGCTCTGGTGCTGACCGGCAGCGCGGCGACATCGCTTGGCAGCAACAGATATCCCGGACGCGAGGTGTACATCACTTCTTCGATGACGCGGTCGATTTCGGTCAGCGCATTTTCCGGCGTCAGGGAAGCCTGCGCCACGCTGACCGGTTCTGACATCCGCATAAAGTGGCTAAATTCGCCATCGCCCAGCGTGTGATGCAGCAACTCGCCTTTACGCTGTGACGTCAGCGCCGGTGCGCCGACGATATGCACCACCGGCACATATTCGGCGTAACTGCCGGCAATGCCGTTCAGCGCACTCAGCTCGCCGACACCGAAGGTGGTCAGCAATGCCGCAATCCCTTTGGTACGCGCATAGCCATCTGCGCCATATGCAGCATTTAATTCATTGGTACAGCCAACCCAGGTGATTTGCTGATGGTTAATGACGCTGTCGAGGAATTTCAGGTTGTAATCACCCGGCACGCCAAACAGTTCGGAGATCCCGCTAAATGACAAGCGGTCTAAAAGATAGTCACCTACGGTGTATTCATTTTCCATGACGATCCTCTGTTAAAAATAGAGTAAACAGTTAATCCCACTAACTGAAGTATTACTCTATTTCGGAAAATAGGATATTTATTATCCGAAACAGATAATGGAAACGCAGAGTTACAGCCCTGCACTGCATTAACGCAGGGCGCGTTATTCAGCAGTTACGGTAATACGCAGGAAGAATAGTCACGGTTATCAACCACCATGAGCTTAAGGATTGTTCCGGATGTGATCTGAATAGCTGGAAATGCTTGTGAAAGCGCATACACTAAAATCGTTTTTTTATGACATTGTTAACCTTCTGTTCACTCCTGAATTTATTATAAGGACTCACATGGTGTATCAAGCCAGTCCAACCCGTTACGAAAATATGGAATACCGTCGCTGCGGCCAGAGCGGTTTAAAACTGCCTGTCGTTTCACTCGGCCTGTGGCACAACTTCGGCGATAACGCCCATTTTGAGAATGGCCGGAAACTGATCCGCCATGCTTTCGACCACGGGATCACCCATTTCGACCTCGCCAATAACTACGGCCCCCCTCCGGGATCTGCGGAACAGCATTTTGGCCGCATCCTGCAGGAAGATTTACTGCCTTATCGCGATGAGCTGATCATCTCTTCCAAAGCCGGTTACACCATGTGGGACGGCCCTTATGGTGACTGGGGTTCGAAAAAATATCTGGTCGCCAGTCTGAACCAGAGCCTGAAACGCATGGGTCTGGAGTACGTGGATATTTTCTATCATCACCGCCCTGATCCGGACACGCCGCTGGAAGAAACCATGGCAGCGCTGGATTTGATCGTGCGTCAGGGCAAAGCGCTGTATGTCGGTTTATCGAATTATCCGGCTGATCGCGCCAAAAAAGCCTTCGACATCCTGAAAAATCTCGGCACGCCGTGCCTGATCCATCAGCCGAAATATTCCATGTTTGAGCGCTGGGTAGAAGCGGATCTGCTGGATACGCTGGCTGATAATGGTGTGGGTTCAATCGCCTTCTCGCCACTGGCGGGCGGCGTGCTGACAGACCGTTATCTGGCAGGCATTCCACAAGATTCACGAGCCGCCAGCGACAGTAAATTCCTGACCACCGATCAGCTGACCGAAGAAAAGCTGGAGAAAGTGCGTAAGCTTAATGAGATTGCCCAAGCACGCGGTCAGAAGCTTTCGCAGATGGCGCTGGCGTGGGTTCTGCGCGGCGACCGCGTGACCTCTGTGCTGATTGGTGCCAGTAAAACCAGCCAGATTGATGATGCGGTGGGCATGATCGCCAACCGCCAGTTCAGCGCGGAAGAGCTGGCATCAATCGAAGGCATTTTGGTGTAAACGCTTACCCAAATGAGCAAAAAACGCGCCTTTATGGAGAGTGTGTAAGCTTTGCGTTAAGGCGCGTAAATCATTCAAAACAGGATTGTAAGCAATAGAACCCGTGCCCGCTTCACCTTATAACTGTCAGCATAAATTATAAGGAATCTGGGGCCGCTCATGTTAAAGCCAGTATTATTCGCCACATTGTTCTTTGCCCTGCTCCCTGCGGCGGTACCCACCGTGCAGGCCAGCAGCTTCAGCCTGAATACGCCGGGCCTTTCCATCAATATCGGTGACCGAGATAACCGGGGTTATTACTGGGACGGCTACGACTGGCGTAATCCTGGCTGGTGGAATAGCTATCGCGGTCACCATTATGGTTACCGTGGGCCGCGTGGTCATTACTGGGATGGTTACCGCTGGCGCGATCAGGGCTGGTGGGATCAGCGCCATCCGCCGCGTCGCCCGATGCCACCGCCGCATTATTATCATGGCGACCATGGGCGTCCGCATAATGACCACGGGCGCGGTCACGGTCACGGTCACGGTCACGGTCACGGTCACGGTCACGGACATGATAAAGGACGCGGCCACGACGATCATCGTGGCGGTCACGGCGATCATCGCCACTGAACAGAAACAAAAACGGGACAGTTTGCGCTGTCCCGTTTTTTATTGCCTGACGTGTGTCCGGACGCTATTTCAACATGCCGATCAGCAGATAAAGGTTGAGGCTGACGACTATCAGTACAATCAGCCGCCCTGCCCACTGCACGGTTTTGGTGTTGACCATATCGCCCATCAGGCTGCGGTTACCGGTAAAGGCCAGCAGCGGCAACAGCGCCAGCGCAATCCCGAAGCTCAGCAATACCTGGCTCATGACCAGAATACGTGTGGCGTCTAATCCCATCAAAATCACAATAAATGACGGCATCATGGTGACCGTACGGCGCACCCACAGCGGAATGTAGAATTTCACAAAGCCCTGCATCACCACCTGTCCGGCCAGTGTGCCGACCACTGTCGACGATAACCCCGCCGCCACCAGGCTCAGACCAAAAGTGGTCGCAGCGGCGTGACCGAGCAAGGGTTGCAGGGTCAGATAGGCTTCATCGAGTTCACTGATCCCGCTGTGTCCGCTGAAATGGAACGCGGCAGCAGCGGTTGCCATCATCGCCAGATTCACGAAACCGGCAATGGTCATGGCAATGCCGACATCCAGTTTGGTGGCGGAATAACGCTGCGCTTTAGATGCCTTGCCGCCCCGCTGGGTCAGCGAAGAGTGCAGATAAATGACGTGCGGCATGATGGTCGCACCGAGGACACCAGCAGCCAGATAGACGGAATCCGCCGTCGGCAGCGAGGGGATCAGCATCCCTTTACCGAGCGCCATCATGCTTGGCTGCGAGAAGAACAATTCGACAATATAAGCCGCTGCGACAAAAAGCAGTAAACCGGCTATCACCAGTTCCAGCGGCTTTTGCCCACGCTTTTGCAGCCCGAGGATAATAAAGGTGGCAATCCCGGTCAGCACCGCGCCTTGTAACAGCGATACGCCGAGAAGCAATTTGAAGCCGATCGCAGCACCAATGAATTCAGCAAGATCGGTGGCCATGGCGATAATTTCCGCCTGCACCCAGTAAGCCCACACGGCCGGACGAGGGAAGCGGTCACGGATATGTTCGGCGAGATTTTTACCGGTTGCAATACCGAGTTTGGCAGACAACAACTGGATCAACATCGCCATGACGTTGGCCCAGACCACCACCCACAGCAACTGATAGCCATAAGAGGCACCGGCCTGAATGTTAGTCGCAAAGTTGCCCGGATCGATATAACCGATGGCGGCAATAAAAGCTGGCCCCATCAGTGAAAGCTTCATCTTTCTGGACGCGCGGCCTGAGGATTCGGCCCGGCTGTTCAGCATAGTTAGTTAACCCTTACAATTATTACGCTTACATCAATCATATCTAATTGATAATGATTATCAAGTGCATTTAGAATGATCTGAGTAATTACTCTGATAGGCAGTAGCAGTAAGCGAGAGGGTGATAACTGAAAGGTGAATCGCTCACCCGACTTCAGAAAGCCAGACGCAGCGCACTTTCCTAAAACAGACATTTACAGGCCAGATTCAGAACGCATTACGGCACATGATAAAACTAGCACAGGAAAGCTAATTGTGCTTAGTTTTATTAACATCTTGATTTTTTGTGTGATAGGCCGCGATTTGTTGCAATTCGTGTTTGTAATTTCTATATTTGCAATCGACTTCACGTTTTAAATGTACGCGTTACATAAAATGTCCGTCGAAATATAGCCTGCCTCTAATTTGGAGCACCCATGTCCCGAATATTGCACTTTGTATTAGCGTTGGCCGTTGTCGCTGCACTCGCTTTACTGGTGAGCCGTGACCGGAAGAATATCCGTTTACGTTTCATTGTTCAGCTTTTGGTCATCGAAGTCTTATTAGCCTATTTCTTCCTGAACTCTTCAATAGGTTTAGGTTTTGTGAAAGGCTTCTCAGACTTGTTTGAGAAATTATTAGGATTCGCTGCGGAAGGGACCGGCTTCGTATTTGGAGGCATGAGCGATAAAGGATTAGCGTTCTTCTTCTTGAAAGTCTTGTGTCCGATCGTGTTTATCTCTGCACTGATCGGTATTTTACAGCACATTCGCGTACTGCCTTTCGTCATCCGTATTATCGGTACGGTTCTGTCGAAAATTAATGGCATGGGAAAACTGGAATCTTTCAACGCCATCAGCTCCCTGATTTTGGGCCAGTCAGAAAACTTTATCGCGTATAAAGATATTCTGAGCAAAATGTCTGAAAAACGTATGTACACCATGGCAGCCACAGCCATGTCGACGGTTTCTATGTCGATTGTGGGTGCGTACATGACCATGCTGGAACCGCGCTTTGTTGTTGCTGCGCTGGTGCTCAACATGTTCAGTACTTTCATCGTACTGTCGTTGATCAACCCTTATAAAGTTGATTCAGAAGAAGACCTGCAAATCGGTAACACGCACCAGGGTCAGAGTTTCTTTGAAATGCTGGGTGAATACATCCTGGCCGGTTTCAAAGTGGCTATCATCGTTGCAGCCATGTTGATTGGTTTCATCGCACTGATTTCCTGCCTGAATGCGTTGTTCGACGTCGTATTCGGCATCAGCTTCCAGGGCGTGCTGGGTTATGTCTTCTATCCATTCGCATGGATGATGGGCGTACCAAGCCACGAAGCCTTGCAGGTAGGCAGCATCATGGCAACCAAACTGGTTTCCAATGAATTCGTTGCGATGTTGGATCTGCAGAAAGTTGCGACCGAACTGTCACCACGCGGCGTGGGCATCTTGTCCGTGTTCCTGGTGTCTTTCGCAAACTTCTCCTCTATCGGTATCGTTGCCGGCGCGATCAAAGGCCTGAACGAGCACCAGGGCAACGTGGTTTCACGCTTCGGCCTGAAACTGCTGTACGGCTCAACGCTGGTCAGCGTGTTGTCTGCTTCTATCGCGGGTCTGGTACTGGCGTAAGCAAGCAAACGACTGAAAGACTAAGAAACCCGCTTCGGCGGGTTTTTTTATGGCGGTAATTCAGGGATAAACAGAACGTGAGGAAATCACCGGATCGCAGAAAGCAAAAAACCCGCGAAGCGGGTTTCTCTAATATTTGGTGGAGATAAGCGGGATCGAACCGCTGACCTCTTGCATGCCATGCAAGCGCTCTCCCAGCTGAGCTATACCCCCACACGAGGTAGTCCACATTTTACTTCTTTTGTTTCCCCTGGTAAGGAAACAGCCAACTTGCTCTGGAAAGGAAGTTGGTGGAGATAAGCGGGATCGAACCGCTGACCTCTTGCATGCCATGCAAGCGCTCTCCCAGCTGAGCTATACCCCCAATTCATGCCCGTAAAAACGGGTGAACGGGGCGCATAATATGAAACGTCGCTACCCCTGTCAACGGCTAAATCCGTTTCTGAATTCAAGCGCTGAAAAAGCCGCCAAATACCCCATTTCGCAGGGAAAAATCCGCTGCCATGAAGCAAATTTTTAGCCGGATGCATTGTTTTACAATTTGGCCGCCAGCCCGCGTTTTTCCTAGCTTTCTGATCTCGCTACGCATTTTCTTAACATCTATGTCTGAATAATTAATGGAATGTTAGCAGACTATGAAAATCGTCTTGTTTTGAGATAAATCTCAGAATAGACTGCTCGCGCAATAATCATAACTCACTACATTCGAGCACTCCCATGTCCTTGTATTCACCTAAAGAAATCGCATCCATCGCTGTCACGGCGGGCGTTAATAAAAGCCATGCTTCCGTGTTGAATTTGTTAATTTTGGGCTTCCTGGCTGGCGCATTCATCGCCACCGGATTCCTGCTGGATCTGCACGTAATAGGGACGTTACCTGCATCCTGGGGTTCATTCAGTAACTTGCTGGGCGCGGCAGTCTTCCCGGTGGGCATCATACTGACGGTATTAGCAGGGGGAGAACTGCTGACCGGTAACATGATGACCTTACCTATCGCCTGGTTCGCGCGTCAGATCAGTCTTTACGCCGTTCTGCGTAACTGGTTTTGGGTGACTGTCGCTAACCTGCTGGGCAGCCTGGCAGTGGCCTATTTCTTCGGCCACGTTCTGGGCCTGACGGAAGGCGCCTTCCTGAGCAAAACCGTTGCCACTGCCACCGCGAAAGTGAACGCTGACTTTATGCACGCATTCATTTCCGGTATCGGCTGTAACTGGCTGGTATGTCTGGCAATCTGGCTGGCCTTCGCCAGTAAAGAAGTCGGCGGCAAAGTGATCGGTATGTGGTTCCCGGTCATGGCGTTCGTGGCCATCGGCTTCCAGCACGTGGTGGCGAATATGTTCATCGTTCCAGCCGCTATTTTTGCTGGTGCGCTGAGCTGGTCTCAGTATTTCCCGAACTTCGTGGCCGTATTCCTCGGTAACGCTGTCGGTGGCGCTGGTTTCGTCGGGCTGATGTACTTCCTCGCCTACCGCCCTACCGCTCAGGCTCCTGCAACTGAACAACGTTAATTAAGACGTTTTCACGCGAGCGTTTCGCAGAAAGTAAAAAAGCCAGCCGGTTTCCCGAGCTGGCTTTTTTTATCGCTTTTTAACAGCGATTACTGAGCTTGTGTTTCGCGCTCAGCAATAAAGGCTAACGCCATATCGATACGCGCCAGCACACGGCTCTGGCCAATAGCGTGGACGGTCACGTCAACACCTGGAGACTGACCTGCACCTGTTACCGCAACGCGCAGTGGCATGCCGACTTTACCCATCCCGACTTCCAGTTCATCCGCCGTGCCCTGAATAGCATGGTGAATGTTCTCAGCAGTCCAGTCAGTGATCGCAGCCAGTTTGCCGCGAACGACTTCCAGCGGCTGACGCGCAACCGGACGTAAGTGTTTCTTCGCCGCATCGGCATCAAACTCTGCAAAGTCTTCGTAGAAGTAACGGCAGGATTCTGCCATCTCTTTCAGCGTCTTGCAGCGCTCGCCCAGCAGGGTCACGATTTCGAACAGCTGCGGGCCGTTACGGGTTTCGATACCGGCCTGCTCCACATGCCACAGCAGATGGGTCGCCACGTAATGCGGATCCATCGTATTGATGTAGTGATGGTTCAGCCATTGCAGTTTTTCAGTGTTAAACGCACTGGCAGATTTGCTGACGTTCTCCAGTGAGAACAGCGCTTTCATTTCGTCGCGGCTGAAAATTTCCTGATCGCCATGAGACCAGCCCAGACGCACCAGATAGTTCAGCAGCGCTTCCGGCAAATAGCCGTCGTCGCGGTATTGCATTACACCGACCGCGCCGTGGCGTTTGGACAGTTTTTTACCGTCGTCGCCCAGAATCATGGAAACGTGCGCGTAAACCGGTACCGGTGCGCCCAGCGCTTTCAGGATGTTGATCTGACGCGGGGTATTGTTGATATGATCTTCGCCACGGATAACGTGAGTGATTTCCATATCCCAGTCATCAACCACAACGCAGAAGTTATAGGTCGGGGAACCGTCGGTACGGCGGATGATCAGATCATCGAGCTCGTCATTGCTGAATTCGATCGGGCCGCGGATCTGGTCATCAAAGATGACAGAACCTTCCTGCGGGTTACGAAAACGCACCACGCACGGCTCATCGGCAGCGTGATGTTCGTGGCTGTCGCGGCAACGACCGTCATAACGAGGCTTCTCGTTATTGGCCATTTGTTCTTCACGCAGCGCTTCCAGACGTTCTTTAGAGCAATAGCATTTATACGCGGTGCCGTTTTCCAGCATCTCATCAATAACTGCATTGTAGCGGTCAAAACGTTTGGTCTGGAAATACGGGCCTTCATCCCAGTCCAGATTCAGCCAGTTCATGCCATCCATAATCGCGTCGATTGCTTCCTGAGTGGAACGCTCGAGATCGGTATCTTCGATACGCAGCACAAACTCGCCGCCCAGGTTGCGGGCAAAGAGCCAGGAATAAAGCGCGGTACGGGCGCCACCGACGTGCAGATAGCCGGTCGGGCTTGGGGCAAAACGGGTTTTGATTTTCATCTGGGTGCAACCTTAATAACGCAACGCCGAAAAACGTCGCTATCAATTAACAAAAAGTGGCTGACATTCTACCACTCTGCCCTGATTCCTCAACGCACAACCACGGGCAGTCGTGTGGTTTAAGGCCATGAATGCGTAAAGAATCGACTACGCGGGCGAGAAACGCGTCATGTTGTCTAAAAATAAGCCGAACGATCATTTTTGTTTTTAAAAAGCGTTGACGTAATTTCAAGTATCCCTATAATGCGACTCCATCACGACGGGGGCGATTAGCTCAGTTGGTAGAGCATCTCCTTTACACGGAGGGGGTCGGCGGTTCGAGCCCGTCATCGCCCACCACTTCTGCGGGCCGTTAGCTCAGTTGGTAGAGCAGTTGACTTTTAATCAATTGGTCGCTGGTTCGAATCCAGCACGGCCCACCAATTCAGAGAAAAGCGCCTTTAGGCGCTTTTTTCGCATCTGTACTCCGGAGAAAATCCGTGATGTAGGCGAACCAGCTGCTGGTTCTATTTTCCCCCTCCCCCTATTCCAGCTTAAACATCGGCACGACTTTATTGTGCAGCGCCGGGTTATCGCTTTCATCCTTCAGATTTACCCCCGACAATTTCCGCTGGAAAGATTGTTCGAGCAGCCACGCCAGCTTAAAAGCCGCCTGCGGATAGTTCAGCCCTTCCGGACGCACATTCGAAATACAATTTCGTTCTGATTCCAGCCTTTTGGTGTGCGGCTCCCAGGTCATGTAAATCCCTAAACTGTCGGGAGATGACAATCCCGGACGCTCGCCGATCAAAATTGCCACTGCTCTGGCTTTCATCGCCTGCGCAATATCATCGCCCAGCGCAACCCGTGACTGATGCGCCAGCACTACCGGCCCGATTTTCAGCTCCAGCGTGCGCAGATAGGGCAATAATGCCGCAATCAGCGGCACGGCCTGCCGGTGTACTGCTTTCGATGATAAACCGTCGGCGATGACCAGCACCACGTCAGCAGGCTCCGGCGTGAGCCGTTGTAATGCCTGACGGCTTTGTTCAGATAATTTGCGTCCGAGATCCGGACGGCACAAATAGGTCGCCCTGTCAGGCGCTGCGCTGGCCACCGTCAGGGTATCCAGCCCGAGCGCGAATAATTCAGGCTCAAGCGACTGACTGTCGAATGGCTGATGCACTGCGTCACGCGCCTGCGCATGGGCTAAACCAAAGCGCAGCAGCTCGTCCGTCGGCAAACTCGAACCGGTGCGCCCCAGCGCGATACGTGCGGCGGTAAACTGACGCAGCGTTTCCCACGGGTTGTTATGCACCAGAGGCGACACCTCCTGCCCTTTTTCTTTATTCATCAGCACAGACCTCAGCTCAGTTGCGGCAACTGACGCAGTAACGGATGGGATGCACGGGTATCCTGCAAGGCGCCCTGCGGATCAATTATTTTCATTTTCTCCAGCCAGACGGCAAATTCCGGCGCATGTTTAAGCCCGAGTAATTCGCGGATGTACAACGCATCGTGGAAAGACGTGCTCTGATAATTGAGCATGATGTCATCCGCGCCCGGTACGCCAATCAGGAACGTCAGTCCGGCGGTGCCGAGCAGCGTCAGCAAAGTGTCCATATCATCCTGATCCGCTTCAGCGTGGTTGGTGTAACACACATCGCAGCCCAGCGGCACGCCGAGTAATTTGCCGCAAAAATGATCTTCAAGTCCGGCACGAATGATTTGTTTACCGTCATACAGATATTCCGGGCCGATAAAACCGACCACGGTATTGATCAGCAGCGGCGAAAAATGGCGGGCGATGGCATACGCGCGCGCCTCACAGGTTTGCTGATCGACCCCGAAATGCGCATTGGCGGATAAACAACTGCCCTGCCCGGTTTCGAAATACATTACGTTATCGCCCAGCGTGCCGCGTTTCAGGCTGAGAGCCGCCTGTTGTGCTTCCGCCAGCAGCGCCAGATTGATACCAAAACCGCTGTTCGCCGCTTCGGTTCCTGCAATCGACTGAAACACCAGATCGACCGGCGCGCCACGTTCCACCAGTTTGATGGTGTTGGTGACATGCGTCAGAACGCAGGATTGCGTGGGAATTTCAAAACGCGTAATGATGTCATCCAGCATGTAATTCAGATTTTCCAGCAGCGGCAGACTGTCGCTGGCGGGATTAATGCCGATCACCGCATCGCCGGAACCGTACAGCAAACCGTCGAGCATACTGGCGGCAATGCCCTGCAAATTATCCGTCGGATGATTCGGTTGCAGGCGCACGCTCATGTGTCCCGGCAACCCGATGGTATTGCGAAATTTGGTGGTCACCCGGCATTTCTTCGCCACCAGGATCAGATCCTGATTGCGCATCAGTTTGCTGACCGCAGCGGCCATTTCCGGCGTGATCCCACGGGCAACAGCCGCCAGCACATGACTGTCGGTTTTCTCACTCAATAGCCAGTCACGAAAATCCCCGACGGTCAGATGTGAAATCGCAGCAAACGCCGCGACATCGTGGGTATCAACAATCAGCCGCGTGACCTCATCGTCTTCATAGGGCACCAGTAACTGTTGCAGGAACGTTTTGAGCGGCACGTCGGCCAGCGCCATTTTCGCCGCCATGCGTTCTTCTGCGCTGGAGGCAGCCACTTCAGCCAGATAGTCTCCCGACCGTGCGGGCGAGGCCTTTGCCATCAGTTCGCGCAAATCCTTAAACTGATAACTGCGGTGATTTAATGTCGTCTGAAACATAACACTCCTTAGCTCACCGGGTTATTTACCCCTTTATTGCAGGTACCGGTCGCAGGCCAGCAACATCATGGCGGCGAAGATCAGAAACAGTAAGGTATTGTAGTAAATCATAGCCATCAGGCAGACTGTTGCAAAGGCTGTACCACTTGAGAAACCCATAGCCGCCGCGGCCTGGCGCCGTATTCACGGACTGTCTGCTTCATTTTGGCGCGGGCTCCGGGAGCGGCGAACCCGAAACGGTGCGCTGAAAACACGTCACAAAATCGCGTTACAATTCGGGCATCGCCAAAAAAGGAGTACTGCACGTGATCAACCGGGAACTGCAAATTATCACCTGGCTCAGGGAAGAACCGTTGCATCTGCGGGCGCTGATGCAGGCCAGCGAACTGGGGCTGAACGATGCCTGGCTGGCGGCGGGATTTGTTCGTAATCTGGTCTGGGACCGGCTGCACGGTTATGAAAATGCCACGCCGCTTAACGATATCGACGTGGTGTATTTCAATCCTGAGGATTGTTCGGCAGAAGCAGATGAGCGCTACGAGCAACTTCTGCAGGAAAAATCTCCAGACTTGCCCTGGTCGGTAAAAAATCAGGCACGCATGCATGAACGCCACGGACACGCGCCTTATGTTTCCAGTGCAGAGGCCATAAGTCATTGGGTTGAGGTGGAAACCGCCATCGGCGCAAGGATGAATGACGCCGGACAAATTGAGCTTAACGCCCCGCTCGGGCTGGATACCCTGTTTACCTTCACCATCACGCCCAATCCGCGCCATGCGATTGCGAGCGTTTTTGCCGGACGCGTCAGCAGTAAAGGCTGGCTGGAACGCTGGCCGAAGCTAAAAGTGCAGGGTTTGGACGAAAGAAAATCGTTAAATCTGTAAGGAATATGAAAAGCAGGTAAAGCCTCACAGCGCGATGCCGATACCAGTTAAGCACCGGTACGTGCAGAAAATTTGATTCCCACAAAGTGAGGCTTTTATGACGACTATCAGCGCCACCAGCAGTTCGGTGAGCACGGCGTCCACCAGTGACTCCGGCAGTGCCAGCCAGATTGCTCAGCTGACTAAACAGATTGCCAAACTGACTGAGCAGGTGAAAAACCTGAGCAGCTCAGGCGGCAGTTCTGAAGACGTTCAGCAGCAGCAGGAACTTCTGCAACAGCAAATCGAGATGCTGCAACAGCAGATTGCTCAAATCGAACAGCAGCAGGCTCAGAAGGCACTTCAGCAGCAGCAACAACAGCAAGCCGCGGCCGAAGCGAAAAAAGAAGAAGGTGTGAATAAACCTTCGGATACCAACGCCATCGACATTTACGTCTAATAACATACGTGTCATCGCAGTTAATGCAGGAAACAGCCGGCAAGACGTCAGGATCCAAACACGCCCTGCTGGCTGCGTTTTTTACTCAGCAATACCGCCTGCTCTTTGACTACCTGCCAGATAGCCTGCGCCGCGGGCGATAAAGACCGGTTTTTACGTTTCACCAGCATCAGTACGCGGTTGATTTCCGGCACCAGACTTTTAACCACCAGCTTGCTCCCTTCCGGTCCGGGCAACGCCAGCGCCGGGATAACGCTGATACCAATCCCGGCTTCCACCATCGGGAATAACGTAGCCGGATGGCCTATTTCCTGGACAATCTCCGCCTTCACTTTCTGCGCCTTTAGCGCGCCGTCGATCAGGATCCGGCTGCCTGACGCGTAGTCCTGCAGCACCAGTTTCTGACCGTTCAGCGCCTGCCATTTAACCTCCGGCAGCGCAGCCAGAGGATGATCTTCGCGGCACATCATCAAAAACGGTTCATGCAAAATCGGTTCGCAATCCAGATCAGTATTCTCGCCGGGATCAATCACAATTCCGAAATCTACTTCGGCGTTTCTCACACTGTTAAGCACCAGTTGCTGAGCCTGGTCGCGCAGTAACACGCGGATATCGGGATATTGCAGCGCACCGCTGGCGATACATTGCGGCATCAGTTGCGCGGAAATGGTCTGGCTGGAAGCAATACGCACGCGACCATTGTGCTGCGTACCGAAACTGCGGGTATCGAGCAGCATGGCGTGGAGTTCATCAAGCAGCGGTTCCACACGGTTGGCCAGCCGCAAACCGGCATCAGTCAGCGCGACTTCACGCGTGGTTCTGTCCAGCAACCGCACGCCCATTTCGGCTTCCAGTTCTTTCATACTGTGGCTGACCGCCGACTGACTTAAACCAATGGACTCACCAGCCCGGCTGAAGCTGCCGTAGCGTGAAACCGCCACAAATACGCGAAGCTGTCGGAGAGAATAATTCATGAATTTTCTGCATTAATAGATTAAATAAATCAATTTTTTAATTGTATCGCAAAGGTACAGAATAGCCGCATTCAGAAACAACTATTCGAGACTTGTTATGCGCTTCTTACCCGATCGCTTTACCCTGACACTTATCGCCGTCGTCCTGCTGGCCACCTTCTTTCCGGCCAGCGGCATGTTTGTGGCGTTCTTCAACAACCTGACGATTTTCGCCATCGGCCTGCTGTTTTTCATGCACGGCGCCAAACTTTCGCGTGAAGCGATTTTTCAGGGTAGTAACAACTGGCGGCTGCATTTGTGGGTAATGTTCAGCACCTTCATTCTGTTCCCGATCCTTGGCCTGCTGTTCCAGTGGTGGCATCCGGTAGATGTCAGCCCGCAGATTTACAGCGGCTTTGTCTATCTGTGTATTCTGCCTGCCACCGTGCAGTCGGCGATTGCATTTACCTCACTGGCGGGCGGTAATGTGGCGGCCGCGGTGTGCAGCGCGTCGGCGTCAAGCCTGCTGGGAATATTTGTGTCGCCGCTGCTGGTCAGTTTGCTGATGCATGTGCAGGGCGAAACCGGCAATGGTCTGGCGCAGGTCGGGCATATCGTGTTGCAACTGCTGGTGCCGTTTATCGCCGGACATTTGTTGCGTCCGCTGATCGGCGGCTTTGTAGAGCGTCACCGTAAGATGATCGGCAAAACTGACCAGACGTCGATTCTGCTGGTGGTCTATTCCGCTTTCAGCGAAGCGGTCACACAGGGGATCTGGCATCAGGTAGGCCTCGGTTCACTGCTGTTTATCGTGGTGTTCAGTCTGGTGCTGCTGGCCTTTATTCTGGTGATCAACACCTACATGGCGCGCTGGATGGGCTTTAGCAAACCGGACGAAATCACCATTGTGTTCTGCGGTTCGAAGAAAAGCCTGGCGAACGGTATCCCAATGGCGAACATTCTGTTCCCGGTCAGCGCGATTGGCATGATGGTGCTGCCGCTGATGATTTTCCATCAGGTGCAGCTGATGACCTGTGCGGTTCTGGCGAAGCGTTACCAGAAAAAACAGCGGGAAGCGGCGCTGAAACAAGAGCCTGTGACTGAATAAGCTGGCTGGATAGCAGGCAGAAAAAAGGCGCTGAGTTCAGCGCCTTTGTTTTGGAGAAGTGACTCGTTCTGAACAGCGTTTATTCGTCGGTACCGCTCAGTCCGGGGCCATTACGGCGCAGCGGATTGATCAGGCTTTGCAGCCCTTCCGTTTTAATCGCCAGCGTCAGCTGCATCAGTTCACCCAGTTTTCCCTGCGGAAATTCGTCTTTACGGGCGAACCACAGCAAATATTCTTCCGGCAAGTCGATCAGCACCCGTCCGGCATATTTACCGAACGGCATCACCACATTGGCAATTTGGATCAGATCTTCTTTTTCCATCTTTTATTCACCCAGCAGGCGGATCATCTCCGCTTCGTCGATCACGTCGATCCCCAGTTCCTGCGCTTTCGCCAGTTTGGAACCCGCGGCTTCACCGGCGATCACCAGATCGGTTTTCTTCGACACGCTGCCGGACACTTTCGCACCCAGCGCGGTCAGACGATCTTTGGCTTCATCGCGGGAAAGGATCGACAGTGATCCGGTTAATACCACGGTTTTACCGGCAAACGGACTGTCGATTTCTTCCGGTACAATGACCTGCACTTCAGGCCAGTGAATGTTGATTTCCGGGCTTAACAGCTCGTCAATCACCTGCTGGTTATGCTCTTCCGACAGGAAATTCACCACGTGTTTGGCAACCACTTCACCGACGTCCTGCACGGTTTTCAGTGATTCGATATCCGCCGCTCTCAGTGCTTCCACTGAACCGTAATGCGCGGCCAGATTGGCCGCCGTAGCCTCACCCACTTCACGAATACCCAGCGCGTAAAGGAATCGCGCCAGTGTGGTTTCTTTGGCTTTCTCCAGCGCATTCACTACGTTTTGCGCCGATTTTGGTCCCATGCGATCCAGACCGGTGAGCTTGCCTGCAGTCAGACGGAACAAGTCAGCCGGCGTTTTGACATATTCTTTCTCGACCAGCTGGTCGATGATTTTATCGCCCATGCCGTCAACGTCCAGCGCGCGGCGGGAGACAAAATGCTTCAGCGCTTCTTTGCGCTGTGCACCGCATATCAGGCCAGCAGTGCAACGCGCCACGGCTTCGCCTTCGACACGTTCGACATCAGAATGACAGACCGGGCACTGCGTCGGGAATACCACTTCGCGGGCATTTTCCGGACGTTCATCCAGCACCACACCGACTACCTGCGGGATAACATCACCGGCACGGCGCACTATCACGGTATCGCCGATACGCAGGCCAAGACGCTCGATTTCATCGGCGTTATGCAGCGTGGCATTGCTGACCATCACGCCCGCCACCAGAACCGGCTCCAGACGTGCCACCGGCGTGATCGCACCGGTGCGCCCTACCTGAAACTCGACGTCTTTCACCAGCGTAATTTGTTCCTGCGCCGGGAATTTGAAGGCTGTTGCCCAGCGCGGCGCACGCGCCACAAAGCCCAGCGTTTCCTGAATATCCAGCGAGTCAATTTTCACTACCACGCCGTCAATATCAAAGCCCAGTGACGGACGGTCGGCTTCGACCTGACGATAGAACGCCAGCACTTCCTCACTGCCGGTGCACAGGCGGACGCGGTCACTGACCGGCAAACCCCAGGCCTTAAATTGTTGCAGGCGGGCAATATGACTGCGAGGCAGTTCACCGCCTTCCAGCAGACCCACGCCGTAGCAGAAGAAAGTCAGCGGACGTTTGGCGGTAATGCGCGGATCCAGCTGACGCAATGAACCGGCAGCGGCATTACGCGGGTTGGCAAACACTTTGCCCCCGGTGCGGCGCGCTTCGTCATTCATCGCCTCAAAGCCCGGTTGCGGCATAAACACTTCACCACGCACTTCGAGACGAGCCGGAATATTGTCGCCATGCAGACGCAGAGGAATGGCGCGAATGGTACGCACGTTAGCGGTGATGTTCTCACCGGTCGTGCCGTCGCCACGCGTGGCCGCCTGCACCAGTTCGCCATTCTCATACAGCAGGCTTACCGCCAGACCATCGAGTTTCAGCTCACAGCAGAACGTCAGCGGTTCAGTGGTTTTCAGCCTGTCCTGCACACGCTTGTAAAACGCCAGATAGCTTTCTTCATCAAATACGTTGTCCAGCGACAACATCGGCACCTGATGTTTTACCTGTTCGAAAGCAGAAAGCGGCGCGGCGCCCACGCGCTGCGTGGGAGAATCCGCAGTGATCAGCGTTGGATGCGCGGTTTCCAGTTCCCGCAATTCACGCATAAGACGGTCATATTCGGCATCAGGCACTTCCGGTGCGTCCAGAACATGATACTGATATTCATGATGGCGCAGCTGAGTGCGTAAGTGATTGATTTGTTCTTCGATAGTGGCCATGACTCACCGTGGAGATAAAAAACCCCCGGCAAGCGGGGGTTTGGGGAAAGGGTATTTCACGAACGCCAGAATCAGGCGGTCGCTTCGAGGACCTCGCGGATCCGCGCTTTGTACGTTTCCAGCTTCTGCGGCGTAATCATACGACGCTCATCGTCTAGCACCATCGCACCGACATCATCGGCAATGCGCTGGGCGGACTGCAACAGCAGTTTGAAGTTCTGATGCGCGTCGCCATAGCAAGGCACCATCATGAACAACGTCACACCTGGTGTAGAGAAGTCGGACATATTGTCAGGGTCAAAAGAACCCGGTTTGACCATATTTGCCAGACTGAACAACACCGGACCGCTGCCCGCCGGGCTAACGTGACGATGGAAAATATTCATTGCGCCAAACTGGAAGCCGGACTGAAGCACGCTGTTTAACAGGACTTCACCCCCGATAACGCCGCCCTGATGCGCTGCAACGTGCAGCACCAGCACCGTTTCTTTCAGTTTCGCTTTCTCTGCCGGGGCTTCTTCTGCCGGAGCAAAAGGCGCAGGCTGAGGTTCAGCTTTGGCAGCCGGTGCCGCGTCCGCATGAATTTCCTGCGGCGGAACCGGTGCTTGCGCTTTAGGTTCAGGCGCATATTCCTGCGGTGCAAAATCAGCAACAGGTTCGCGTCGCGTTGCAACTGCGGGTTCAGCGGCTGAATAACCACTCAGCAAAGGATCATCCTGCACAGCATGATGCTGTGGCTGAGCCGGTGGCTGAGGACGAGCAACAGGTGCTGGCGCTGGCTGCGCAGGTTGACCCTGCGGCTGACGTGGCGGTGCAGTCTGTTCTGGCTCATCATACTGACCAAAAGTCGGTTCATCCTGAGGATAAGCAGGACGCACGCGCACTTCCCCCACTCCATCGACGAAATCGTCAGGCGGAGATTGTTCCCGTTCTTTTTTCACACGTTTAGCTGGACGATCGCGAAACAGCGAAGAGCGTTCTTTACGGCTGGTCCACAAACCGTGTAACAACAACGCTATTATGGCGATCGCGCCAACAACGATTAATATCAGACGCAAATCCTGCATCATTGCTATCTCTGTTGTTCTAATACATTGCCACCACGGCAAACATTCACAATATTAACTCTATTTGCCCACGTAGATAAGTGCAAGTCTGGACTCTACTTTCTGCTAATAAATAGGGTAGTTGCACCTTTTTTTGCTGTTTTTTCAGCCAATCCACTGGTAGCCAGTGGAAAATCATACCGATATGATAGCCCATGTCATTCAACTCAGAGAGAAAATTTCGTTTATGACTTCATCGCAAAGCGCCAGACAAGAAAACGGCGTGCATTATTTCAAACAGGGCTGGACGCTCATTTCCTTACCAGGGATACGACGTTTTGTGATTTTACCGCTGGCGGTCAACGTATTGCTGATGGGCGGCGCGTTTTGGTGGCTGTTCACCAAACTGGGAGAATGGATCCCCGCCATGATGAGTAAGGTTCCGGCCTGGCTGAGCTGGCTGGATTATCTCATCTGGCCGGTAGCGGTACTTTCCGTGGTGCTGGTGTTCAGCTATTTCTTCAGCACCCTTGCCAACTGGATCGCCGCACCGTTTAGCGGATTGCTCGCCGAACAACTCGAAGCGCGACTGACCGGTAAACCGCTGCCGGATACCGGTATCTGGGACATCATGAAAGACTTGCCGCGCATCATGAAACGCGAATGGCAGAAACTGGCGTATTACCTGCCGCGAGCCATCGTCTTATTTGCGCTTTACTTTATTCCGGTGATTGGCCAGACCGCCGCGCCGGTGCTGTGGTTCTTCTTCAGCGCCTGGATGGTGGTTATCCAGTATTGCGATTATCCGTTCGATAATCACAAAGTGAGTTTTGCGGATATGCGCCGCTCGCTCGGCAGCAACAAAATCGACAATATGCAGTTTGGTTCGCTGGTCAGCCTGTTTACGATGATCCCGGTGCTCAATCTGGTGATCCTGCCGGTGGCGGTGTGCGGTGCTACTGCTATGTGGTGCGACCGCTATCGGCATGTTTACGTTAAAAACAATGTTGACGTGAATTCCACCCGCGCATAACGTTTTCTCTTCACAGCCGCCTGCGGGCGGCTGCTTGCTATGCTTGACTTTTCGTCCTCAAACTTATTTCTTAATAACGTATCGATATACCAAATACCAAAACCTTACTTCACTGGGAAAGCGGTTCGCGTATGCTTTCTCGATTCCCACTAATTTCATAGTGTTGAAAGCTTCACACCGTGAATATTTCATACAGTTAAAGGACGGGTTATGAGCAAGATCTATGAAGACAATTCATTAACAATCGGCCATACGCCACTGGTTCGCCTGAACCGTATCGGTAATGGTCGTATTCTGGCTAAGGTCGAGTCACGTAACCCGAGCTTCAGCGTGAAATGCCGTATCGGTGCAAACATGATCTGGGACGCTGAAAAGAAAGGCATCCTGACCAAAGATATCGAACTGGTTGAACCGACCAGCGGAAACACGGGTATTGCACTGGCCTACGTCGCTGCCGCGCGCGGTTATAAACTGACGCTGACCATGCCGGAAACCATGAGCGTTGAGCGTCGTAAACTGCTCAAAGCCCTCGGCGCCAATCTGGTGCTGACCGAAGGCGCGAAAGGTATGAAAGGCGCAATTGCAAAAGCCGAAGAAATTCAGGCCAGCGATCCTTCCCGTTATCTTATCCTTCAGCAGTTCAGCAACCCGGCCAACCCGGCTATCCATGAGCAAACCACCGGCCCTGAAATCTGGGAAGACACCGATGGTGCAGTCGATGTGCTTATTGCAGGCGTGGGCACCGGCGGTACCATCACCGGTACGGGTCGTTATCTGAAAAGCAAAAAAAGCAGCGTAAAGCTGGTGGCCGTTGAGCCAACGGATTCGCCGGTGATTACTCAGACGCTGAATGGCGAAGAAGTGAAACCGGGCCCGCACAAAATTCAGGGCATCGGTGCTGGTTTCATTCCGGGCAACCTGGATCTGGAACTGCTGGATCGCGTCACGCTGATCACTAACGATGAATCCATTCAGATGGCACGTCGTCTGATGGAAGAAGAAGGTATTCTGGCGGGGATTTCTTCCGGTGCTGCGGTTGAAGCTGCGGTGAAATTATCTAAAGAACCCGAGTTTGCGGATAAAACCATCGTGGTTATCCTGCCATCTTCCGGCGAACGCTATCTGAGTACCGCATTATTTGCAGATTTGTTTACTGAAAAAGAATTGCAACAATAATGCCACATCCCTAAAAGCGGATAAAAAAGCACCTTCCGGGGTGCTTTTTTGTGGGCTACATCAAAGTTTACACCACTCTGTCATTGATTTTACCCGCCAGGTTTAGTATTTAACCGGTCAATTATTTCGATGCGCGAAATTAATCGCCTCCATGAACCCGCCCGCTGAATCGATTTACCGATTTGTTACAAGAGGGAAAATCACGGCATAATGGAGAAATAACAGAAAAGCCTAGATCTAGGGCAAAGAGTTTTATCGCTGAGTGCGTTATTTTCTCTTTTCTGTTGCATCTGAACCTGCCCCTGAACCATAGTCAGGCGCTAATCTCTACAGGCTAAAGTGAAGCGCATAAGCTAAACTTTAGCTCCACAACATTACTTTAATAAGTTGGGGAAACAACAATGTTCCAGCAAGAAGTTACAATTACCGCTCCTAATGGTCTGCACACTCGCCCTGCTGCACAGTTCGTGAAAGAAGCTAAAGGTTTCGCTTCTGACATCACTGTGACTTCAAATGGCAAAAGCGCCAGTGCGAAAAGCCTGTTTAAACTGCAAACTCTGGGCCTGACCCAAGGTACCGTTGTGACCCTCTCAGCTGAAGGTGAAGACGAGCAGAAAGCCGTTGAACACTTGGTAAAACTGATGGCAGAGCTCGAGTAACACTCAGCCGCTCTTATATCGTTTAAACCAGTCAAGAGAAAGGTAGGGTTATGATTTCAGGCATTTTAGTATCTCCCGGTATCGCTTTCGGCAAAGCACTTCTGTTGAAAGAAGATGAAATTGTCATCAACCGGAAAAAAATCTCTCCTGATCAGGTTGATCAGGAAGTTGAACGTTTCCTCGCTGGCCGTGCGAAAGCCTCAGCTCAGCTGGAAGTGATCAAGACCAAAGCCGGTGAGACCTTCGGTGAAGAGAAAGAAGCCATCTTCGAAGGCCACATCATGTTGTTGGAAGACGAAGAGCTTGAACAGGAAATCATAGCCCTTATCAAAGACGAGCATGCTTCTGCTGACGCTGCTGCTTTCTCTGTCATTGAAGGTCAGGCGAAAGCCCTGGAAGAGCTTGATGATGAATACCTGAAAGAACGTGCGGCTGACGTACGTGATATCGGTAAACGTCTTCTGCGCAATATTCTCGACATGACCATCGTTGATCTGAGCTCCATCCAGGACGAAGTTATTCTGGTTGCGACCGATCTGACGCCGTCAGAAACGGCTCAGCTGAACCTGAACAAGGTTCTGGGTTTCATTACTGATTTGGGTGGCCGTACTTCTCACACCTCAATCATGGCGCGTTCCCTGGAATTACCTGCAATCGTAGGTACCAGCGATGTGACCAAACAAGTCAAAAATGATGACTACCTGATCCTCGACGCTGTAAACAATAAAATCTATGTCAACCCAACAGCAGACGTTATTGACGAGCTGAAAGCCGTTCAGAACCAGTACATCTCAGAAAAAGACGAACTGACTAAACTGAAAGATTTACCGGCTATTACGCTGGATGGTCATCAGGTTGAAGTTTGTGCCAACATCGGTACCGTGCGCGACGTCGCCGGTGCAGAGCGCAATGGCGCTGAAGGTGTCGGCCTGTATCGTACAGAATTCCTGTTCATGGACCGTGACAGCCTGCCTACCGAAGAAGAGCAATTCCAGGCATATAAAGCCGTTGCTGAAGCGATGGGCTCACAGGCAGTTATCGTCCGTACCATGGACATCGGCGGTGATAAAGACCTGCCGTACATGAACCTGCCAAAAGAAGAAAACCCGTTCCTGGGCTGGCGTGCAATCCGTATCTGTCTGGACCGTAAAGAAATTCTTCACGACCAGCTGAAAGGTATTCTGCGTGCTTCTGCGTTCGGTAAACTGCGCATCATGTTCCCGATGATCATTTCTGTTGAAGAAGTGCGTGAACTGAAAGCAGAACTGGAAATGCTGAAAGCTCAGCTGCGTGAAAAAGGCCAGGCATTCGATGAAACTATCGAAGTAGGCGTGATGGTTGAAACTCCGGCTGCTGCAGTGATTGCTCATCACCTGGCAAAAGAAGTCGATTTCTTCAGTATTGGTACAAACGATCTTACCCAGTATACTTTGGCTGTGGATCGCGGTAACGAACTGATTTCTCATCTGTACAACCCAATGTCTCCGTCAGTGCTTGGTTTAATTAAGCAAGTTATTGACGCATCTCATGCTGCCGGTAAATGGACAGGGATGTGCGGCGAGCTAGCCGGTGACGAACGTGCTACACTTCTTCTATTGGGCATGGGGTTAGATGAGTTCAGCATGAGCGCTATCTCTATCCCACGCATCAAGAAAATTATTCGCAATACAAACTTCGAAGATGTGAAAGCGCTGGCAGATCAGGCCCTGGCCCAACCTACGGCGCAAGAGTTGATGAACCTGGTAAACAAGTTCATTGAAGAAAAAACACTCTGCTAATTGCGCGATGCTGGTAAAGCTGCCCAAATTAATGCTTAGGAGAAGATCATGGGTTTGTTCGATAAACTGAAATCATTGGTTTCTGATGATAAAAAAGACGTTGGCACTATTGAAATCGTAGCGCCGATCTCTGGTGAGATTGTCAACATTGAAGACGTACCTGACGTTGTTTTCGCTGAGAAAATCGTAGGTGACGGTATTGCTATCAAACCATCTGGCAACAAAATGGTTGCTCCGGTTGATGGCACTATCGGTAAAATCTTCGAAACTAACCATGCTTTCTCAATCGAATCCGACAGTGGCATTGAGCTGTTCGTACACTTCGGTATCGACACCGTTGAACTTAAAGGCGAAGGCTTCAAACGCATCGCTGAAGAAGGCCAACGTGTTAAGAAAGGCGATTTGGTTATCGAGTTTGATCTGCCTCTGCTGGAAGAGAAAGCGAAGTCTACCCTGACTCCGGTTGTTATCTCTAACATGGATGAGATCAAAGAGCTGATTAAACTGACAGGTAGCGTGACTGTGGGCGAAACCCCAATCATCCGCATCAAGAAGTAATTCGCTCAGCGAGTTGTAAAGCAAGAAGTTAAAAACGGCGCCTAATCAGCGCCGTTTTTTATTGCCTGTAAAAACAGCTATCCACAAAATAATTCGAGTCGCAGAAAGGCAGCAAACGAAGCCATCCCGATGAGCTTACAAAAGTAAGTGATTCGGGTGGCTGAGAGTAGCCAGCGCATCTGCGGCTCGGATTATGAAGCGGATTTCCAGTGCGGAACTTGAAGGCTGATGATTAAGCCATGTGGCTGCGCGTTACGGGCATCCACTTTACCTTCATGCGCTAACATCACTTTGCGGGTGATGGCCAGCCCCAGACCATAGCCTTTGCCTGACAGCGGCGATTTCACTCGCACGAACGGGTCGAAGATACTCGACAACTTATCTTCTTCCACACCCGGCCCCTGATCGGCCACTTCAATTTGCAGATACTCTTCAACTTGTGCCAGTGAAACTGTGATTGTTTGCCCGCGCGCAGAAAAACGCAGTGCATTGCGTACCACGTTATCGACAGCGCGTCGCATCAGCTCAGCATTGCCTTTCACGGTGTAATCCAGGTCATCCGCTGATTCGGGAAAGAGCGCAATCTCCACGCCCGGTAACTGCGCCTCATAGCGCGCATCGTTCACCACCGCTTCCACCAGGCCGTACAGATCGAAGTACTCTTCATCCGGGATTTCACTGCTTTCAGTTCGCGACAGCGCCAGCAGCTCCCCGATCATCTTGTCCAGACGTCCCGCTTCATGTTCAATGCGACTCAGCGAGCTTTCAACATTTGAAGGATTCTGTCGCGCCAGGCCGATGGCCAGTTGCAAACGCGCCAATGGAGAACGCAGCTCGTGAGAAACGTCATGCAGAAGTTCTTCACGCGCCTTCACCAGAACCTGTAAACGTTCGGCCATGGAGTCGAAATCGCGAGCCACTTCTGACAGCTCATCGTGCCGCTTACCCATGCTGGTAAACAGGCGTACCGATAAATCGCCCTGCGCCACCCGCCCGAAGGCTTTACGCATTTGCAGCATAGGTCGGGTCAGGTTCCACGCCAGCATCGCACTGAAGAGTAATCCGCCCAGTCCGCCCAGCCATAACAACGGCGGAGGCATATTCAGCCAGTCCCTGTGACGTCTCGGGCGATATTCATGCATCAGCCCGTCTACATCATATTTCAGCCGGTAGCCCTGCCCGTCCGGCCCCTGCACAAACTGCACGACTTCATGCGGGATTTTACCGGGTTCCAGATCCTTAATCGTATTGCCTTTGGCAGGCAGCAAAGAAGGTGTTACGGAGAAAAACTGCCTGTCATCATCCGGCCAGTCCGCCATCATCGCGTTAAGTGCAGGCATACCGCCGTTGTGCAGCGTTGACACCGCTGACGTAATTTGCAGTTTTACAAAGCGTCGTGCAATGCCGCTTTCCGGCGGTTCGTGCGGATTATAAAAAGCAAAAACCACCCAAAGTCCCTGAGTGATCGCCACAAAAGTGAACCAGAATCCCAGCAGGATTTTCCAGAACAGTTTTCCGCGCATTCGTTTAGCGTATGCGATAGCCAATGCTGCGCACCGTTTCAATAGTCAGAATATCGCCACCTTCCAGTGACCCCAGTTTTTGGCGGATATTACTGATGTGAACATCAATGCTGCGATCATAAGCTTCACGCGGACGGCCGAGGCCTTTTTCTGACAACTCATCTTTTGAAACTACACGTTCCGGAGACCGCAGTAACAGCTCCAGCAGATTGAATTCAGACGCCGTCAGGTCGAAAGGAACCCCACGCCATTCGCTGCTGCGGGTAGCCGGATTCAGCGTCAGGTCACCGTAGTTTACGGATGAAGAATCAGAGTGCGATTCCTGTTGCTCTTCCACACGGCGCAATACTGCACGCAGACGCGCAACCAGCTCACGCGGATAACAAGGTTTAGGCATGTAATCATCGGCGCCCATTTCCAGGCCGATAACGCGATCGATATTGTCGCCCTTGGCGGTCAGCATGATGATCGGCAGACGGCTGTTTTTACGCACCTGACGCAGGACATCAATACCGCTCATATCCGGCAGCATAATGTCGAGGATCATCGCAGTATATTCGCCGGACATCGCCCCTTCCACGCCCGCTTTACCGGTCAGCACCAGAGAAGCGTCAAAACCCTCTGCAATCAGATATTCGCTGAGCATGGTTCCTAGTTCGAGATCGTCATCGACTAATAAAATTTTCATTCTTTATTTCCGCCTGGCTAAAATTTTGGTCATTTTTACCACTAACCCTGCATTACGCAGCCGCTTTTACTCTAATTTTACATTCACCAGATGAATATAAAATTAAACGTTAAAAACACCAGTGGATAAATAACGGTCACCGCGATCGCAGACAATTGCCACAATCACACTGCCGGGATGGCTTCTGGCGACACGCAATGCGCCCGCAACAGCGCCGCCGGAACTCACGCCACAGAAGATACCTTCTTGCCGCGCCAGAGCCCGCATGGTGTCTTCCGCTTCGCCCTGCCCCATATCCATCACTTCATCGACCAGTTCAGGGCTGAAAATACCCGGCAGATATTCCTGCGGCCAGCGGCGTATGCCCGGAATGCTGCTGCCTTCAGAAGGTTGCAACCCGACAATTTGCACACCCGCGTGCTGACTGCGCAGAAAGCGACTGACACCCGTGATGGTGCCAGTCGTCCCCATGCTCGACACAAAATGCGTAATACGCCCTTGCGTCTGCTGCCAGATTTCCGGGCCGGTAGTCGTAAAGTGCGCGAGCGGGTTGTCCGGATTATTGAACTGATCCAGCACTTTCCCCTGCCCCTGCAGTTCCATTTCCTGCGCCAGGTCCCTCGCACCTTCCATCCCCTGCGCACGGCTGACCAGCAATAATTCAGCGCCGTAAGCGCGCATTGATGCCTGACGCTCTAAGCTCATATTTTCCGGCATCAGCAATTTCAGCTTATAACCTTTGAGTGCCGCAATCATCGCCAGCGCAATACCGGTATTACCACTGGTGGCTTCAATCAGCGTATCACCGGGATGAATTTCACCGCGCTTTTCCGCCTGCTCAATCATGAACAGCGCTGCACGGTCTTTTACTGAGCCCGCGGGATTATTGCCTTCCAGTTTGACCCAGATCTCGCTGTCGAGTCCCTCGGTCAGACGCTGTAATTTCACCAGAGGTGTATTACCGATGTAGTGTTCGAGCGTACTCACGGGCTTGCCTTATATTAAAAAGGTATATTGACTGATAAAAAACACATAAACAGATATCAGACGATAAAAAGGGCGGCTCGGAGACCGCCCTGAGAAACATGCTGATTAAAAAATATCAGGCGCTCTTCGCTAACGCAACGGGTTGTAGCTGCTGATCACCGGCATACAGGCGGCCATTCAGCCCGCCGACATAAAAACGATCGCCGCGCTGAGGTGCGCTATTACCGTGAGCTTCAGAAAGCACCACGGAAAGCGGTTCATCGTGCCAGCCGTCCGCCTGCACGATAAGCTGCCAGAAATGACCACGCGGGCTGACCTCCAGCACTTTTACCGGCAACGGGCAGCGCGCAGTACTGTGCGCGGTAATTTCCATTTCCCACGGACGCAGGAACAAATCGACCGAGCCCTGATGTAGCGGCGGGTTCTCCAGCGGCCAGTGATGCGCGCCGACATACAACTGAGAACCGCGAATTTCACCACCGATTTTATTCACTTCACCCATAAATTCCAGCACGAAGCGGGTTGCCGGTTCACGCCAGATTTCTTCCGGCGCGCCCACCTGTTCAATATTACCCTGGCTCATGACGACCACGCGGTCGGCGACTTCCATCGCTTCTTCCTGGTCGTGGGTCACGAACACGCTGGTGAATTTCAGCTCTTCATGCAACTGACGCAGCCAGCGGCGCAGCTCTTTACGCACCTGCGCATCCAGCGCACCGAAAGGCTCATCCAGCAGCAAAATTTGGGGTTCGACCGCCAGCGCACGGGCCAGTGCTACACGCTGTTTCTGACCACCAGAAAGCTGTGCCGGATAACGGTTGGCCAGATGGGCTAACTGCACCATCTCCAGCAGTTTAGTGACTTTCTGTTTAATCGCTTCGGCGTTAGGGCGCTCGCGGCGCGGCAGCACCGTCAGGCCAAAGGCGATGTTGTCGAACACAGTCATATGGCGGAACAGCGCGTAATGCTGAAACACGAAACCGACCTGACGGTCACGGGCGTGGAGACGCGTCACGTCTTTACCGTGAAAACTCAGATGTCCGGCGCTCTGGTTTTCCAGTCCGGCGATAATGCGCAGCAGCGTGGTTTTACCGGAACCTGAAGGCCCGAGCAGCGCCACCATCTCTCCGGAAGCAATATCGAGCGAGATATCATTGAGCACTTTCGTGCGGCCAAAATATTTGTTGATACCGTTAATTTCAATGCTCATGACTTTCCTCCCGCTCAAGACGGTCGTTATGGCGTTTCAGACGCCATTGCAGGCCGCTTTTCAGAAACAGTGTGACAATCGCCATCAGGGTCAGCAACGCAGCGGCAGTAAACGCGCCTGCGGTGTTGTAGTCCTGATGCAGTAACTCAACTTGTAATGGCAGCGTGTAAGTTTCGCCGCGGATAGAACCGGAAACGACAGATACCGCACCAAACTCCCCGATCGCACGGGCATTGGTCAGCACCACGCCGTACAGTAATGCCCAGCGGATATTCGGCAAGGTCACGCGGCGGAACATCTGCCAGCCTGACGCGCCCAGTAACACCGCCGCTTCATCTTCATGGCTGCCCTGACTCAACATCACCGGCACCAGCTCACGGATAACAAACGGACAAGTAACAAATACCGTTACCATCACCATGCCCGGCCAGGCGAACATGAACTGAATATTATGCGCATCCAGCCAGCCGCCAATCGGGCCGTTAGTACCGTAAAACAGCAGATACAAAAGGCCTGCCACTACCGGCGAAACCGCGAACGGGATGTCGATCAGCGTCAGTAACAGCTGACGCCCCGGGAAATTAAAGCGCGCCACCAGCCAGGCCAGCAGCGTGCCGAAAATCAGGTTCACCGGCACGGTGATCAGCGCCATCAGCACGGTCAGCCAGATGGAATGCAACATGTCAGAATCAGACAGGTTCTTCCAAACAGCAGCAATCCCGTCGGAAAAGGCCAGCACGAAAATGCTGATCATCGGGATCACCAGCAGCAAAATACAAATCAGTAAACCTGTGCCGATCAGCGACCATTTTACCCAGTCGATACGCTGGCGTTTTTCGCCTGCAAAAGCCGGAATATCAGACATTACTGGCCTCCCAGACGACGGCCATAACGGCTCTGTAAGGTGTTAATTGCAAACAGCAACAGCAGCGAGGCGGCGAGAATAACCGATGCAATCGCGCTGGCTGCCGGATAATCAAATTCCTGCAAGCGGATGAAAATCATCAGCGAGGTCACTTCAGTTTTCCACGCAATGTTACCGGCGATGAAAATCACTGCACCGAATTCGCCCAGGCTGCGGGTAAAGGACAGCGCCGTGCCCGCCATCAGAGAAGGCATGACTTCCGGCAATACCACGCGACGGAAACTCTGCCAGCGCGAAGCGCCCAGCGTTTCAGCAGCTTCTTCATATTCCGGGCCTAATTCTTCCAGCACCGGTTGCACGGTACGAACCACAAACGGAATGCTGGTAAAGGCCATCGCCACTGCAATACCAAGCCAGGTGTATGCCACTTTGATATCAAAATGTGCCAGCCACTGACCGTAAAATCCGGTGGTAGAAAACAGGCCTGCCAGCGTTAAACCCGCCACGGCGGTCGGCAAGGCAAACGGCAAATCCATCAGCCCGTCCACCAGGCTTTTACCGGGGAATTCATAACGGGTCAGGATCCACGCCATCAACATGCCGAAGAAACAGTTAAAAATACTCGCCACACCCGCCGCCAGTAGCGTCACTTTGTACGCCGCAACAACCTGACCGTTGGTGATCACATCCCAGTATTGCGCCAGCGTCATTTGTGACAACTGCATCACCAGCGCACTCAGTGGCAGCAACAACACCAGGCAGACGAACAGCAGGCTGCTGCCGAGGCTCAGGGTGAATCCGGGTAATACGCGTTTGCTCGACAACAACATTACTTGTGACCTTGCTCTAACAGTTTGTCCAGCTCACCGCCGGTACTGAAATGGGTTTCCATCACTTGTGGCCAGCCACCGAACTGCTCTTCGACTTTGAACAATTTGGTATCCGGGAACTGCCCTTTCGCCGCTGCCATCGCCGTTTTGTCATACACACGGTAGTTAAAACTGGTGATAATTTTCTGCGCCTGCGGGCTCCACAAATAATTCAGGTAATCTTTTGCGGCTTTTTCTGTGCCATTTTTTTCGACGTTTTTGTCCACCCAGGCCACCGGGAACTCAGCCAGAATGTCCACTTTCGGCACAATCACTTCGTATTTATCGTCACCGTACTGCTTACGGATATTGTTCACTTCAGATTCGAAACTGATCAGCACATCACCCAGTCCGCGTTCCACAAATGTGGTTGTCGCGCCACGACCGCCGGTATCAAACACCTGCACGTTTTTCAGGAAACTCGCCATTTTCTCGCGGGTTTTCGTCTGGTTTTTATTATCTTCCAGATTGAACGCGCCCCAGGCACCCAGGTAGGTATATCGGCCATTGCCGGAGGTTTTGGGATTCGGGAACACCAGGCTCACGCCCGGACGCGCTAAATCGTCCCAGCTGTGAATGTTCTTTGGATTGCCCTTGCGGACCAGAAACGCCATGGTGGAATAAAACGGCGAACTGTTGTTGGGCAAACGACTTTGCCAGTCGGCAGGGATCAGATTGCCGCGGTCATGCAAAATCTGCACATCGGTCACCTGATTGTAAGTGACGACATCGGCTTTCAGACCCTGCAAAATCGCCAGTGCCTGCTTGGAAGAACCAGCATGCGACTGTTTAATATCGAGTTTGTCACCGTCGTTTTGATCAGCCCACTGTTTCTGGAATGGCGGGTTCAGAGCAGCAAAAAGTTCACGGGACACATCATAAGAACTGTTGAGCAATTCAGTCGCCGAAGCCGCGCCGCTGGCCAGCAGCAGTGCCGCCACGGAACCTTTCAGCACGCTGCCTGTAAATCCGAATGTTTTCATGCTTAGCCTTAGGTGAGTGAACCGATATGCGACGCTGATAAATGCCGCTCAATATCACACAGTGTATTTATAACTGAGGGTCAGGCTGTAACGGTTTTATATACCATTTGGTGATTTTCAAGCATGAAAAGCTATAAGGCATTAACAAACGCAGGGGGAATAACAGAAGGGGAAGAGGCAGCGCGTCCGTGAAGGAACGCGCTGAAGGAACTTAAAGCGCTAAAAGACGTGTCAGTGATGGGGCGAAATAATAGCTGCCGGTCACCGGACGGGTGAAACGCAGCATCGCATCACGTTTACCATCGAGATCGCCAAACATGCTCAGCAGTTGTTTTTCGATGTTCCACAGACGGGCGCAATAGCTGATGAAATACAAACCGTGTTCGCCGCTTGCCGTGCCATAAGGCAGGCTCTGGCGCAGAATTTTCAGGCCTTTGCCGTCTTCTTTCAGGTCAACACGACTGACGTGGGAAGTATCCGGGCGAGTTTCTGAATCAAGCTCTTCATCGGTGTCTTTGGTACGCCCGATGACATCTTCCTGCTGTTGTACGGAGAAACGCTCCCATTGCACCAGATTATGTTTCCAGCGCTGAACCATCACGTAGCTGCCGCCAGCATCGACGCTGCCTTCAGGAATAATCGCCACCTGTGCGCGGGCCTCTGCTTTCGGATTTTCAGTGCCGTCAACAAAACCGCTCAGATCACGTTCTTCGATCGCACGGAACCCGTGGGTTTCTTCTTCAACGACAATGGAACTGCCGAACGCTTTCAGTGCCGCCTGCGCCAGCGCAAAATTAACGTCGTGACGAAGGGACTGTATGTGCAACAACATATCGCGCTGCGTAGCAGGTGCCAGACCTTTGCCCAGCGGTTGGAAAGATTTCAGTTCATCCGCGCCCTGATTGCCGGATAAATCACGCCACACATCGTTGCCAAAGGCCACGACCGCACCAAGATGTTCGGTGGGAAATTTTTTCTGCATGTCTTCCAATACGGCCACAAATGCACGGCAGCCCTGCCGGAGCGCATCCAGGTCACCCTGAGCTTTCGCTTCGATGTAAATCGCGAAACGGCAATGTTCGGGCAAAATGCCGCTCTGAACCTGAGTCATCTTCTCATCCTCGTTAATTTGACCGGCGACATCATACCGGATGTCAATAAAAATGCCTTGCGCGAAGGCAAGGCATTGAGGAGTTATTAAGCTGAGAAACAGATTTTACTGAGCAGTGGAAGCCTGAGCCGGATTAGCCCGCCAGATAATTTTGCTTACCTTCCAGTCTTTCAGCGCGTCATCCGAAGGCATCAGCGATTCCGGGCCATGCCAGACTCCGCTGAAGACATAGGTGACGTGAGAACTTTGCGGCGCTTTACACTCGACGTTCTGCGCATCATCTCCCTCGCCTTTTACACACACATCGAAGGCTTTGCTGTAAAGGCTGCTGAATGACGTGCCGATTTTAACGCCCCATTCGCTTTCTACTTTAGGATCCACCACGTCAACACGCTGAACGTTGCCTTTCGGCTCGCCGCTGATCGACATTTTCACGTCCTTGCCGTCCATCGCCTGGAAGAAACTCAGCATTTTCCCGCCGCTCATCGACATGCCACTGCGCAAGGTATAATCGCCGTCCAGCGCATCTTTAATGGCCGTTTCTGTCAGCGCCGTACTACCTGTTATCCCGCCTACTCCTTTATCGCTGACCGTCAGGCTGCTGCCAAACCAGTTGAGCGGATTCATGCTCGACCAGGAAATACTTGGCCACGACATGTTAGACATCGACGAACAGCCAGTCAGGATCAGTGGCAGCACCAGCAACAGGGGGCGAACCCGCAAGCGAACAGTCATTCCATACTCCTTTTCTGCCCGTTCCCGTTGGCCGGCGCGGCCTGGCGGACAAACCGACAGTGAATTAATATTTTAACAATTATTGTTAAGCGCCAGTTCGAGTGTATTTCTGGCAAAAAAGTTCAGCCCAATAGGGAATATGCTTCAGGCCAGACGGTGTGAGGCATCAAAACAGGCGCGCAAACGGCGGCTCAATAACCAATACGCCAGTGCGGCCGCATCCAGTAATGCCAGCACGATATCCACACCAGAAATTATGTCAGTACTTTGCCATAATCCCAGAGCCTGCAATGCAAAAGTGACAAACATCCCGGCAAGAAGTAACCAGTATCCGGCCTGCCAGATGCGCGGCCAGACATGACGACGACCACTGAGCAAAAACACCATCGCGGGCGGCAACCCCAGCAACATCCCGGACCAGAAACTTTGCTGATCGGGGTAAAACAGCGTCAGCAAATCACTTCCCTGCTGGCGGGAAGCACCCGCCATCACAAACAACAACCAGGTTCGTGCCTGCAAAATTAAAATCGTCCAGAACCACAGCGGCAATCGCAACATACCGTGGTCGTTATAATCATCCGGGTTCATAAAAAGAACAACGTTCCTGCAAATAAGGTTAAATCTAACAATCCCCAGTGACATACCTAAAATAATTTGATGTATGCAGGGTATACGCTTAAGAAACTGTTAAGAACAGTCTGCTTTAATGGTCTCCAGCACGGCAAGACATCCGAAACGATGTCATAGTTGTCGTTACTCCGGAAACGTTAAATTAAGGAAGACCTATTATGATGAAGAAGATCACTCTGGCAACCCTCATTGCACTTTGTTCAGCGACGGCGTTTGCCCAGCAAACCGGCGGCTTTAACGGTCCGTCAGCACAGGAAACGCAAACACAGCCTGCAGCACAGGGCGGTTTCACCGGTACCACGGCGCTGAGCACCGTGAAAGACGCGCAAACCATGAAAGACGATCAATGGATCATGCTGGAAGGTTTTATCGATCAGCGTATCGACCACGATAAATACATTTTCCGCGATAACACCGGCACCCTCAATGTAGAAATTGACGGCAAGCGCTGGCAGGGACAGAACGTATCGCCGAAAGATAAAATCCGCATCGAAGGTAAAGTCGATAAAGACTGGAACTCTGTGGAAGTTGACGTCAAGAGCGTTAAAATTATCAAGTAATTCATGATGCAAAAAGCCCCGGCAGATGGACTGCACCCCAAAAGTTGGACACCCAACTGAGTAAGGTGCAGTTTTTTATGGCGAAGCCAAAATATACCCTCGAAACCAGAATGGCTGTGGTCAGCCATTACCTCTACGGCAATGACGGGACACAACGGACCGCAGAACGTTTTGGTGTCGAA
>NZ_JYDG01000094.1:0-6445 GCF_003263545.1 Rahnella sp. AN3-3W3 | reverse complement strand
TTGAATTTAAGATCGTGCGGGCGATTCAGAAATCTTGCTGAACGGAGCGGCCTGAAGACCTCAGGCTTCAGGACCGAGAGAAGGAACCGCGCAGCGGCAAGATTTCCAGCCTGTCACTGTGCTACCTGAAACATAGCCAGCGAGCGTTAGCGCCTGTTGAAAAAGCGAAGGGAGATCCAAGAGGGAAAAAGCACTTTTCCCTCTTGGTCGGTTTCGGCACGAAAGGCTACGTGATAACCGTTGTTAAGAAACCGAAATATTCTCGATCCAGCCCTCACGGCGAGTGAGAACAATTTGCAATTAAAAATCCACCTTTTAGCCATTAAGAAATCTAGACATCTAAACGTTCGTTTTGTAGAGTGTCATCACCTGCCGTGTTAACGATTGATTCGGCTAAGAAAAATACGATGGTGGTGACACAATGTTCAGTAACATTAAAATCCTCGATGGCGGCATGGGTCGCGAACTGGCCCGGATGGGCGCTCCTTTTCGTCAACCCGAATGGTCTGCGCTGGCGCTGATAGAGGCTCCGCAGTTTGTTCGTGCCGCGCATGATGCCTTTATCGCTGCCGGTTCTCAGGTGATCACCACCAACAGCTACGCCGTTGTACCCTTCCACGTCGGGGACGATGTGTTTGCTGAGCAGGGCGCGGCGCTGATCGCTCTTTCCGGCAAACTGGCGCGCGAAGCGGCGGATGCGGCTCCGGCTAAAGTGCTCGTTGCGGGTTCGCTTCCTCCGGTTTTGGGATCTTATCGCCCGGATCTGTTCGAACCTGTGGCGGCTAAAAAATTACTTCAGGTGCTGGTGGATAACCTGACCGGTAATGTCGATGTCTGGCTGGCGGAAACACAGAGTTCTGTGGCGGAAGTTGAAGCGGTGCGTGATGTGCTGGGCGATGACCCGCGTCCGCTGTGGCTGTCCTTCACTTTGCAGGACAATCTCGACCCACAGGGCAACGCGCTGCTGCGTTCCGGCGAATCTATTGCTGAGGCGGTGAATGCTGCGCTGCGGATTTCTGCCGGTGCGGTGCTGTTTAATTGCAGCCGACCGGAAGTGATGGCGACGGCGGTGAAAACCGCACGCGCTGCCCTGACCTCGCAGGGATCGGCGCTTGATATCGGTGTGTATGCCAACGCGTTCGAACCTTCCGATAACACGCGCGGTGCCAACGAAGGGCTGAGCAAAATGCGTCAGGACACCGATCCTGCCGGATACCTCGATTTCGCCAAAGACTGGGTGGCGCAGGGCGCGACGATGGTTGGCGGCTGCTGCGGCATCGGGCCGGAACATATTGCGGCGCTGAAAAAAGCCTTCGTTAAATAACGTCCATAAAAAGAAAAATCACATTTTTATTCTGAAGGCATCCTTCGGAGACAGGGGAAACATATGATTGATCGTCGTTCGTTCATTAAAAGTGCGGGGGCACTTACCGTTGCTGCGGCAACGCATTCTCTGTGGCTGGGAAATGCTTTTGCTGCGGAGACAGATAAGCCGAAAAAAGGCGGCCATCTGGTCGTCGGCGTGGATAACGCCTCAAGTACTGACCGTCTGGATCCGGCGTTCTGGTTCGAAACTTATATGTATTTCGTTGGCTCGCAGATGTTTAACAATCTGGTGGAAATCGACGAAAACGCGAAGCTCGCGCCGTCGCTGGCCGAGTCGTGGGCTTCCACTGACGGCAGTAAAACCTGGGTGCTGAAAATCCGTCAGGGCGTGCAGTTCCATGACGGTCGCTCACTGGGCGCGAAAGACGTGGTGTATTCCCTTAATCACCATCGTGGCGAGAAATCCACGTCGCCGGTGAAAGGCTATCTGGACCCGGTCAGTTCCATTGAAGCCACCGGTGAACATGAAGTGACGATCAAACTCACCGCGCCGGACGTCGAATTCGTCTGGCTGCTGAGCGCCGTGCATTTCGCCATTACTGCTGAAAACGAAAGCTTTGATAAAGGCATCGGTACCGGCGCCTTTATCCTGGAGAAATTCCAGCCGGGCGTCACCACGCTGACCAAACGCAATCCGAACTACTGGAACAGCGAACGCGGTCATGTCGATTCGGTCGAAACGCTGGCAATGAACGATTCTACTGCCCGCGTGGCCGCGCTGGTCAGCGGATCGGCGCAACTGATTAACCGCGTGAATCCGCGCATTGTCAGCCGCATCGAGCGTATGCCGAACCTGAAACTGGTGCGTGCCAAAGACAGCATGATTTACACCTTCCCGGGGCTGTCGAATCTCGCGCCGTTCGATAATGTGGATGGCCGTCTGGCGCTGAAATACGCCATTGATCGTCAGAAAATAATCGACACCGTGCTCGGCGGTTATGCCAGCGTGGCGAATGACAACCCGATCTTCCCGTCGAACCGTTACTTCGCGAAAGACATTCCGCAGCGTCCGTACGACCCAGAAAAAGCGCAATTCCACTGGAAGAAGTCCGGTTTCAGCGGTCCGCTGACGCTGAATGTGGCGGATGCCGGTTTCCCCGGCGCAGTCGATGCCGGTCAGATTTATCAGCAATCCGCGGCCAAAGCGGGCATTAACCTGAATGTGGTACGCGTGCCGGACGATGCGTTCTGGAATGACATCTGGCAGAAGAAAGCTTTTGTTTCGTCTAACTGGGCGAACCGTCCGACTGCCGATGCGTTGCTTTCACTGGTGTTCACCAGCCAGTCTTCGTGGAACGAATCGGCGTGGCATGTGCCAGAGTTCGATGCGATGGTGAAAGCCGCACGCGGTGAACCGGATGAAGCGCGCCGCAAGCAGATTTATCACGATATTCAGGTGATGCTGGTCGATCAGGGCAGCGAAATCATTCCGCTGTATGCCGATGCGCTCGACGGCTGTTCATCCAAAATCAAAGGGTTCACCTCCGTTCCGGGGATGCCGCTGAGTGGCAACCGCGCGGCGGAAAAAGTCTGGATCGAAGGCTGAACCGGGTAAAAATATGTCTGACTTATCTGCACAACAGAAAGCGACTCAACGGCCTGCGGGCCGTTTTTCGCAACCTCATTCCGGCCTTCTGAGCATGGTGCTGGTGCGCCTGTTTTATGGCGTGCTGGTGGTACTCGCGGTCTCGGTGCTGATTTTTGCCGGTGTGCAGCTGCTGCCGGGCAATGCCGCGACGGCTATTCTGGGCCAGAGCGCGACGCCGGATGCCATTCGCGAACTGAATCTCCAGCTCGGGCTGGATAAACCGGCTGTCAGCCGCTATCTGAGCTGGCTGTTTGGCATACTGCACGGTGATTTCGGCACCAGTTTTTCTACCCGTGAAGCCATCAGCGGTCCGCTGTTTACCCGTCTGGGCAATACGCTGTTTTTGGCCGGATGCACCGCCGCGATTGCGGTGCCGCTGGCGCTGCTGATCGGGTTTATCTCAGTGCGCTATCACGGCAGTGTTATTGATACGCTGCTCAATGTGATCACCCGTGCGACGGTCGCGTTGCCGGAGTTTTTCTCCGGTTATCTGCTGATCCTGATTTTTGCCATCACGCTGGCGTGGGCGCCAAGCAACAGCAGTATCACGGCAGATATGCCGCTGACGGCCAAACTTTCTGCGATCTCGCTGCCGTGTGCGACGCTGGTGCTGGCGATCCTCGGGCATATGAGCAACATGACCCGCGCGGCGCTGATTGCCGCACAAAGTTCGGCGTATGTCGACACTGCGCTGCTGAAAGGGTTGTCGCCGTCGCGCATTTTGTGGCGCCACGTTTTACCCAATGCTGTCGGGCCGATTATTAACGTCGTGGCGATTAATCTGGCGTATCTGATGGTCGGCGTGGTGATTGTCGAAAACGTGTTTGTTTATCCGGGACTCGGACAATACATGGTCGACAGCATCAGCAAGCGTGATATTCCGGTGATGCAGGACTGCGCGCTCTTACTGGCTGGCATTTATATTCTGCTGAATTTGCTTGCAGATGTGATGGCGCTGATCTCAAATCCGCGTTTACGCCACAACCGCTGAATCTTAGGAATTGTTGTCATGCCTGCATTAAAACCTGCTTCGATTCTCGGCCTGCTGGTGCTGAGTCTGTTTATTGTTATCGCCATTTTTGCTCCGTGGCTGGCGCCTCATGCTCCGGATCAGACGCTCGGCATGTCGTGGGATTTACCGGGACCCAACGCACTTCTTGGCACCGATAATCTCGGACGTGATCTGCTTTCCCGGCTGATCTGGGGCACCCGCGTTTCCCTGGGCGTGACCGCGCTGGCGGCGCTGGTAGCGTTTATCGTTGGCTGTACGCTGGGCTTTATCGCCGGATTGCGCGGTGGCTGGCTGGATCAGGTGATTTCCCGCTGCAACGATATCGTGATGGCGATCCCGACGCTGATCCTGGCACTGATCGTGCTGGCCGTGTTACCTAAAACCATTTTGGTGCTGACGCTGGTGCTCGGCCTGCTGGAATCCACCCGCGTACTGCGTGTGGCACGTTCTCTCGCGGTGGATATCGGCGTGATGGAATTTGTCGATGTGGCACGTCTGCGCGGCGAAAGCCTCGGCTGGATCCTGTGGCGGGTCATTTTACCGAATGCTTTACAGACGTTAATTGCCGAATTCGGCATGCGTTTTATCTTCATTTTGCTGTTCCTTTCCGCGCTGTCTTTCCTCGGTTTAGGCGTTCAGCCACCGACTGCCGACTGGGGCGGACTGGCACGCGATAACAAAGACGGCATTCTGTTTGGTGTCTGGGCGGCATTAATTCCAGGCGGTGCCATTGCCGTGCTGGCGCTGGCGGTCAACGCAGTGGCGGACTGGCTGATGAGCGGTCAGCGTCGCGTCTGGGGGAAAAAAGCATGAATGAACCGTTACTGAACGTTGAAAGCTTGTGTGTGGTTTCGCAGGGAAAAAATCCGCGCACGCTGGTGGATAATGTCTCTTTTACCGTCAGACGCGGCGAAGTGCTCGGACTGATTGGTGAATCGGGTGCGGGCAAATCGACCATCGGACTGGCAATCCTCGGGCATTGCCGTCAGGGGATGCGCATTCAGTCAGGCAAGATTGCCTTCAGCGGGCAGGCGCTGACCCAGCTTTCTGACCGCCAGCTGCGTCAGGTGCGTGGCAGGCAAATTGCCTATGTGGCGCAATCTGCCGGTGCGGCGTTTAATCCGGCGATAACGCTCGGCGAGCAGGTGATCGAAGCGGCGCTGAAACACAATATTTTTAACCGCCAGCAGGCGCAGGAGAGGGCGACTGAGCTGTTCGAACAGCTCGGATTGCCGGAGCCGCAGCAGTTTTATCATCGCTATCCGCATCAGGTTTCCGGCGGCCAGTTACAGCGGGCGATGATTGCGATGGCACTTTGCGCGGGGCCGGAACTGCTGATTTTCGATGAGCCGACGACGGCACTGGATGTTACCACGCAGCTCGGCGTGCTGAAGGCTATCAGCGATGTCATTCGCCTTTCCGGCGTGGCGGCGATTTATATCAGCCATGATCTGGCGGTGGTCGCGCAGATAAGCCATCACATTATGGTATTGCAGCACGGCAAAATGGTGGAGCACGCACCGACGGCACAACTGCTGGCTGAGCCTCAGCAGGATTACACTCGCCGCCTGTTACAGGCGCAGGGCAAGACCAAAACACCGCAAACCGGCGATGCGCCGCTGATGCTGACGATCAGTAATGTCAGCGCCCGCTATCATGCGCAGCCGGTGCTGCAAAACATCTCACTCAGTTTGCCACGAGGCCGCACGCTGGCGGTCATTGGTGAATCGGGTTCAGGCAAATCGACCCTCGGTAAAGTGATTTGCGGATTACTGGTGCCGGAGTCGGGAGATGTCAGCCTGGAGCAGACCTTGCTGCCCGCCGGGCTGCGTCAGCGCAGCCGCGTGCAATTGCGCGATGTGCAGATGATCCATCAGATCCCTGATACGGCGCTTAACCCGAAAGAGCGTATCGGCGGCCAGATTTCGCGCGTACTGGCGTGTTTTACCACGCTGAACCGCAGTGAGCGTGAGGCGCGGGTAAAAGCTTTGCTGGCGCAAGTCGGGCTTAATGCTGAACTGGCAGAGCGTTTTCCGGATGCGCTTTCCGGCGGTCAGAAACAGCGCGTTTGTATCGCGCGGGCGCTGGCGGCTGAACCCAAAGTTATCGTTTGTGATGAGCCCACCTCGGCACTCGACCCGTTGGTCGCCCGCGATGTGCTGGCTTTACTGCGCCAGATCCAGCAAGACACCGGCATTTCTTATCTGTTCATCACTCACGACTTGCAGGTGGTGCGGGAAGTCGCCGATGACGTCGCGGTGCTAAAACAGGGCGTGATTGTGCGCCAGGGCCCGGTCAGCTCCACTCTGGCCGAACCGCTGGACGATTACACCCGCGAATTGCTGCACTCCGTACCTGAGATGCGGGTCGGCTGGCTGGAAGAAATGTTTGCTAATTAATACTCTTCCTCCTGCCCGGCGGTTTCGTTGTGCTCCTCCCCCTGCGAAGGGGGAGGCGGG
>NZ_JYDG01000093.1:0-34723 GCF_003263545.1 Rahnella sp. AN3-3W3 | reverse complement strand
CTTTATGGGGTCAGTCCACATGAGCAGGGGCTTGTATTACTCTGATTAACCTTTAAAGACTAAAAACTAGGTTGTCAGATAGTTCTGTGCTTTAGCAAGACCATCGGAAATTTGTGAATACGCTTTGTTCACCGCATTACTGGTGTCACTTACCGCGTCCTGACCAAAGTTTGATAGGCGATCGGCAACTTTATTTACATCTTCCGACCAACCCGCACCATTAACCATTTCAATATCATGTTCTGTTAATTGTTTCATCTTAGGCCTTCCTTTTAATCTGTTAAAGCAAGTCCCCTTAAAAACCGGGGGCGATGAAAACATTGAGTAATGCTATGGAGATAATTTCTACGCAATGTCTTCACGGGGATTAAGCCTAGAGCACTGGCGGCGGAATTTGACTAGGAATAATCTCCTATGTGGAATTTTATGCATAACTCATTGTTTTTAAATTAAATTAAGAGTTAATAAAATCTGATTTATTAATTTCACGTATAAAAAATAATCGCTTACTCAGGCGGAGGATTATTTATGCGTCAGATCTGCGTCAAAAGGTAAATTAATATGACGGAGTAACAGTCGCTATGTGGAAATACCTGCCTGGGATGTTTCAGAGTAATCGCGGTGGCAGGAGGTTTTATGACTGCTATCTTTCAAAGATTCTGTTTTTACAGCCAGTTTTTCCGGAACAAAAAATATGCTCTTTCGTAAAGAGGTCAATGAACATCAGCAAAACCACTGGACGGGTAAGGCGTTATTACTCGCCGGCTGGCCCATATGGATTGTGACGTCACTGACCGCTGTTTTTATTATTTCTTTACTGATATTCCTAATCTTCACCAATTACACCCGGCGTATTAATGTCAGCGGTGAAATTATCACCCAGCCACACAGTATTAATTTGTTCAGCCCGGAACAGGGCGTGATCACCAAACTGTATGTCGATACCGGCAAACCGGTCAAAAAAGGGCAGCCGCTGTATGAAATTGACGTCAGCCGTGTGACGCAGGCGGGGAATGTCAGCACTACCACGCTTGCCGCCATCAAAAAACAACGAGAGCAAATTGATTCGATCGTTGCTCAGCTTGAGCACAATAAGCAGGAGACGCTGCAAAACCTGCAACAGCAGTTAGAGCAATATGAGAAAGCGCATGAGGTTTCGCAAAGCATGGTGGCTTCCGCTCAGGAAGGGCTGGATGCCATGAAGAAAAGCATGCAGAACTACGGCGCTTATCAGAAGAAAGGTCTCATCAATACCGACCAGCTGAACAATCAGCGTTACCTGTTTTATCAGCAGCAGACGTCGTTTCAGAGTCTGAACACTCAGGCGATTCAGGAAGCGTTACAAATCACCAATCTGCGCAGCGAACTGGTGACCCGCGCCGCCGAGTTTGATAATCAGATTTCGCAGTACGGCTACCAGCGTAACGACCTCGAGCGTCAGCTGGCTCAGGCCGATGCCAAAGGTTCCTTGCTGATCACCGCGCCGACCTCCGGCAAAATCTCCTCGCTGAGCGTCACGCCCGGACAGATGGTCAACGCCGGAGACAGCCTCGCGCAACTGGTGCCTGCCAGTAATTCCCCGTTCTTCCTTGTTGCCTGGCTGCCTAACGAAAGCGTGCCTTACGTAAAAGCCGGTGAACACATTAATATCCGTTACGAAGCCTATCCGTTTGAAAAGTATGGTCAGTTCCCCGGCAAGGTGGAATCGATTTCCTCTGCGCCCGTTTCTGAACAGGAGCTGAATTCCTACGCCAGCGCACCGCGAACGGCCAACGGCACGGTCAGCGGGCCGTATTACAAAGTGATTGTTTCACTGGATAAAAAAGCGATGGACTGGCACGGCGAGACGCTGAATTTATCCAGCGGTATGAAAGCTGAATCAACATTATTCCTGGAGAAAAGGCCGCTGTATCAGTGGATGTTGTCTCCGTATTACAGCATGAAGAAAAGCGTGGTGGGGCCAATTAATGAATCTCGATAACGTACGGGAGCTGGCTGACCGCCTGCACTTTAGCTGGCGCCACCGGGTGCCGCAGATTATTCAAACCGAAGCCGCCGAATGCGGGCTGGCCAGTCTGGCGATGGTCTTTGGCTATCACGGTAAACACGTCGATTTGCAGAGTCTGCGCCAGCATTACGGCATTTCCTCGCGCGGTGCGACGCTGCGCACGCTGATGGATATCGCCGCAGCGAATGAGATGAAATCCCGCGCCCTGAAGCTGGATATTGATGAGCTGAACGCGCTGAAAACACCGTGCATTTTGCACTGGGATCTCAACCATTTCGTGGTACTGGTCGGCGTTAAGCAGGGCAAAGTGATTATTCACGATCCGGCTTTCGGGCGTCGCTCGCTGGGTATGCGCGAAGTCTCCGAGCATTTCACCGGCGTGGCGCTCGAGCTGTGGCCGGACAATGGTTTTACCTCCGAAAAGCCGCGCGTGCGGCTCAATCTGCGCAAAATGATGGGCAATGTCAGCGGGCTGATCCCGGCGCTGACAAAAATCTTCTGCCTGTCGCTGATGATCGAATCGGTCAACCTGCTGCTGCCGGTGGGGATGCAACTGGTGATGGACCACGTGATCCCGGCGAAAGACCCCGATTTGCTGACCCTGATATGTCTCGGCTTACTGTTCTTCATCATTTTCCGCACCGGCGTCAGTATGCTGCGCGCCTGGACATCGCTGGTGATGAGTACGCTGATTGACGTGCAGTGGAAAGCGCGTCTGTTTGATCATCTGATGAAGCTGCCGCTTGATTACTTTGAGAAGCGCAAACTGGGTGACATCCAGTCGCGTTTTACCTCGCTCGACACACTGCGTACCACGCTGACCACCAATGTGGTGAACAGTATTATCGATGGCATTATGTCGGTCGGATTGATCGTGATGATGGTGCTGTACGGCGGCTGGCTGATTTGGGTGATCCTTGGCTTTACAGCGATTTATGTCGTTTTCCGTCTGACCACATACAACGCCTATCGTCAGGTTTCGGAGGAACAAATCGTCAAAGGTGCCCGTGCCGGTTCGCACTTTATGGAAACGCTGTACGGGATCAGCACGCTGAAAGCGCTGGGTTTGTCGAAAGCACGCGCCAATTTCTGGCTGAATCTGAACATTGATAACGCCAATGCCACAGTGCGTAAAACCAAGTTTGAAATGATGTTTACCGGCGGTAACACACTGATTGCCACACTCGATCAGGTGGCGCTGCTGTGGCTCGGCGCGACGCAGGTCATCGACGGCCATATGACGCTCGGGATGTTCGTGGCGTTCAATACCTATCGCGGGCAGTTTTCCGAACGTGCGGCCAATCTGCTGAATATGGTGTTGCAACTGCGGATGCTTTCCCTGCACCGCGACCGTATCGCGGATATCGCGCTGACCGACACCGAAAAATCGCTGCCGGAGCGTGAATTGCTGCGGGCGGGCGAAGCGGCGTCGCTGGATGTCCGGGATCTGGTGTTTCAGTACGACAGCCTTTCCGCGCCGCTGATCAACGGCCTGAATCTCTCGGTGGCGGCGGGGGAAAGTGTGGCAATCACCGGACCTTCAGGGCAGGGCAAAACCACGCTGATGAAAATCATGACCGGTCTGCTGACGCCAACTGAAGGCCGCATTCTGATCAACGGCATGGATATCACCACCGCCGGGCTAAACAATTACCGCAACTGCATCGCCTGTGTGTTACAGGATGATACGTTGTTCGCCGGTTCCATTGCCGAGAACATCGCCAGCTTTGATGAGCAGAAAGACGAAGCGCGGATTATCGACTGCGCCCGCCGTTGTAACATCCACGACGACATCGAACGTATGCCGATGGGTTACGAAACGCTGATCAGCGAACTGGGCGGCAGTTTGTCCGGCGGGCAGAAACAGCGAGTGCTGATTGCGCGTGCGCTGTACCGCCGTCCGGCAATTCTGTTCCTCGATGAGGCCACCAGCCATCTGGATCTGGACAACGAAATGCGCATCAATCAGGCGATCAGCGAACTGGATATAACGCGGATATTTATCGCCCACCGTCCGTCTACGATTGCCTCAGCAGATCGCGAGATCAGGCTCGGTTAAATCCTTCCTTCAGGCGATCCCTGTTCCGGGATCGCCTTTCCAAAAATGCGGCCTCTGTTACATCTCCTCACGGAAAGTTCATCATTTGTTTAAAAGTTATTATAAAATGCTGCCTCCATCGTCTGACGGCGCTGCCATGCCTCCTGCCGTCTGAACTGTCTGCACTCCTGTTTCTTAAAAAATTTCAGTGCAACAGACTAATTTTTAGGAGTTTTCATGTCGAATCAGTTCCCGAGCTCACGCCTTCGCCGCCTGAGACAGTCCGAATCCCTGCGCACTCTTTTTCAGGAAACTGAATTTAGCGTCAACGATCTGGTACTGCCGATTTTCGTAGAAGAAGAGACCTCTGAATACGTACCGATCGAAGCTATGCCCGGCGTGCTGCGCATTCCCGAATCCCGCCTGGCGTTTGAAATCGAACGTTATGCCCGCGCCGGTATTCGCTCGGTCATGACTTTTGGTATTTCGCATCATATGGATGCTACCGGCAGTGACACCTGGAACGAAAACGGTCTGGTCGCACGTATGGCACGTATCTGTAAAGACACCGTGCCTGAAATGATCGTCATGTCCGACACCTGTTTCTGCGAATACACCTCGCATGGCCATTGCGGCGTGCTGCACGACCATGGCGTAGATAACGACGCGACGCTGATTAACCTCGGCAAACAGGCCGTAGTTGCTGCCGCAGCAGGTGCAGATTTCATTGCGCCATCCGCTGCACAGGACGGTCAGGTACAGGCCATTCGCAGCGCGCTGGATGAGGCCGGTTTCATCGATACCTCGATCATGGCCTACTCCACTAAGTTTGCGTCATCCATGTACGGGCCATTCCGTGAAGCGGGCGGCAGCGTGCTGAAAGGCAACCGCAAGCAATATCAGATGAACCCGATGAACCGCCGCGAAGCCGTGCGCGAATCACTGATGGATGAGCACGAAGGCGCCGATGCGCTGATGGTGAAACCCGCTGGCGCGTATCTGGATGTGATCCGCGATATCCGTGAAGCCTCCCGTCTGCCACTGGCGGCGTATCAGGTCAGCGGCGAATACGCGATGATCAAGTTCGCGGCACAAGCCGGTGCCATTGATGAGCGCGCCGTGGTGCGTGAAAGCCTGGGCGCGATCAAACGTGCGGGTGCAGATATTATCCTGACCTATTTCGCCATGGATATTGCTGAAAACGGGCTGTAATCCCCCTCATCCTTCAAAGCACCTTGCTGCGACTCAAATGATTTTGGGTTTGAGAACGGTGTTCAAAGCATAAGAAACCGGGCCTTCGCCCGGTTTTTTTATGCCCACGCCGCTGAACCTGACGTTACGCGGTATATGCGCAGACCACATCTTCATTATTTAATAACAGCAGCACATTAAAATAATACTTTCTTAAAGTGAATGACTTCACCATTAATACGCAAGGTTTAAGCAAATAAGTTTTCATACAAAGAATAAGGTTTTATTGCTGTTAAATTACCGACTTATGTAACTTAAGAAAATGAGTTTTTCATTAATTAATTTTTATATCCTGCCGATACTCCATGTGCTTCACATACAACTGTTTTTATAAAAATAATGGAGAGCCATAAAAATGTTTATGAAATATTTTGAAAATCTAAAAGTCGGGAAAAAATTAGCATTTGGTTTCGGACTTATCTTATTGCTAAGTATTGCGGTTGCTTTATGTGGTATTAAAAATCTGAATGATATTTCCATCCGGGCAGATAAAATAAGCCAGCTAAAAGTAATAACTGACCAGTTTGCTATGGCAAAAGCTGAAAGACTGGAATACGTGAAAACGCATGATGAAAAATACATCGCGATGAATGAGATGAACTTGCAGCAGGTTGATAAGAAAATTGAAAGTCTCAGGTCGCTTCAATGGGATACAAAGCACCTGGAGATGCTTAATGAAATGTCAGAAGTCATGAAGACGTATCGCGATAAACGTGCTCAAACTGTCCGCGAGACACAGCAACGTGATCTTGTTGTGAGTCGTTTTGTGCTGACCCGTGAAGAATCTACAATCAAAAGCTTGGCGCAGTCCTATGCACAAGATCCGACACGCGCTGTCACTGCAACAGCATTAGCTGATATCGTCCGTCACATCGACGGTGTGGCGACGCGTGTGAAACTTCTCCAGTTTGAGAATACTGATGAGTCACTTAACGCTTTAACAGGCTTTATGGTTGAATCGATTCAGCAAATGAACGCCGTCAAATCCCAGCTAAATCCGGCGGATGTCAGCGCACTTGAAGACGTTGAACGCTCGGTCTCGGCTAAAAAGGAGAGTGCCAGTGATTACCTGCGTTCCTATATTGATGAGCAGGAAGCGACTCAGCTGCTTGCAAAAGCAGGCGGCAAGCTGACGACCCTGAGTGACAATATCTTTGAATCGGAACTGAGTGCGGCTCATGACGATATCAGAAAGGCAGTGATATGGATGGCTTCACTTTTGGGGGCCGCCGTCTTGTTAAGTATTGGCATAGCGCTGATCATCTCCCGCCAGATTGTGAAGCCTCTGGCTGACACGCTTGAGGTTGCGCGACAGATAGCGCGCGGTGATTTAAGAGCTCATCTCAATACCACGCGTCGTGATGAACTGGGCGAACTGATGCAAGCTGTAGATGAGATGAACACCGATCTTCGCCGTATCATCGGTGATATTCGTGCCGGCGTGACGCAGGTGAGCCATGCCTCCGCAGAAATTGCGGCAGGAAATAATGATTTATCCGCACGTACTGAAGAACAGGCGGCTGCGCTTGAAGAAACGGCGGCCAGCATGGAGCAGTTAACGGCGACGGTTAAACAGAACGTAGACAATATTCATCACACCAGCCAACTGGCGGGCAGTACTTCGGAAACGGCGAACAAAGGCGGGCAACTGGTCTCTCATGTGGTGAAAACGATGAATGAAATCACGGCGAGCTCAGCAAAAATTGCTGACATTACAACGGTAATTAACAGCATCGCTTTTCAGACCAATATTCTGGCTCTCAATGCGGCCGTTGAAGCGGCGCGTGCAGGAGAACAGGGGCGGGGATTTGCTGTGGTGGCAAGTGAAGTGAGAAGTCTGGCGCAGCGCAGCGCTCAGGCTGCAAAAGAGATAGAAGGTTTAATTGGTGAATCGGTAGAGCGAATTAATGCAGGGTCAGAGCTGGTAGAACAGGCGGGAACCACCATGCATGACATTGTGACTAAAGTGGCTAACGTTACCGAAATACTTAATGAAATTACTCAGGCATCGGATGAACAGAACAGGGGAATATCTCAGGTAGGGCAAGCCATAGTGGAAATGGACAGCGTGACTCAACAAAACGCGGCCCTGGTTGAAGAGTCTTCTGCTGCTGCTAATGCGCTGCGGGATCAGGCACAAAATCTGGCTTCGTCTGTTTCGCGTTTTATTACTGAGTAATTTTATCCTCAAAACAGTCGTGATATTACGTGCCGTTCCGGCACCGGATAGCATGACTGTTTTATTCAGCCCGCCGTGTAATTCATCGGTCGGGCTTTCAGATAAATGCAATTGCTGTCCGTCACGCCTACTTCTTCACAATGCCCGCAATATCATTGGTGTTCATCAGGTGATAATCGCCGTTCATGTCGGTGTAGCTGGTCATACCGGTATCGCGGTCGCGCTCAGGTTCGCCGTGGGCGAAAAGCTGATCGCCGGCTTTGGTGTTGATCACATAATCACTGGCACAGCCCGATAATCCCATGGCCAGCACAATTGCCGTCAGGCAGGATAATTTCTTCATTGTTCAGTAGCTTCCTGTTGCAATCATCTGCCCGCATTACAAAACAACCCGCCGAAAGAAGCAAAGAAAAAATATATCAACGGATTAGCCGTGGGGCACTTAACGTTACATTTTGGTGCAGGGCGTTCCGGTATCGTTATTTTCCTATTCTTTTCAGCACCAGTGCGGTGCGATGTGATCCCGTCGTTGTTTCTGCGAGTTCCCCGCAACGCCTGACAGGCGCTATCTATACTCACATAACCGTAACATTCACAGACCTCGGGTAACACTGGCAGATATTTTGCTTAAGTTTCTTACCTTTGATGTTGTCCGCCAGCGGTGGACAAACGGGTTCTCCCCTCCATTGGCTTGTGCTTTAAATTTCAGATTTTCAGATTACGACTTTGCGTTGGTGTTTTTGCTGCATGCGTTGCCCATAACCCGTTTGCATAAACTCAGTCCTAAGGATCATGATGATGTCGATGAAATTTATGAAAAGTCCTCTCTCTCTTTTACTGGCTGGTTGTCTGGTCACGGCCTTCTCCGCGCGTGCGGATATTGTGATTGGGGTTGCCGGTCCGTTCACCGGTCCGAATGCCACTTATGGTGATCAGTACTGGCATGGGGCGACTCAGGCCGCCGAAGACATTAATGCCGCAGGCGGGATCAACGGCGAGAAAATCAAACTGGTTCAGGGCGATGATGCCTGCGAGCCCAAACAAGCGGTCGCGGTGGCTAACCGGCTGGTAGATCAGGATAAAGTGCAGGCAGTGGTCGGACATTTCTGTTCATCCTCTACCATGCCTGCGTCTGAGGTGTATAACGACGCCGGGATTATCGCCATCACGCCGGGCTCAACTAACCCGCAGATCACTGAACGCGGCATGAGCGATATGTTCCGTATGTGTGGGCGCGATGATCAGCAGGGGCTGGTGGCCAGCGATTACATCATCGACAAGCTGAAAGCCAAAAAAGTGGTCATCATTCACGACAAAGATACCTACGGACAGGGGCTGGCGGATGCCACCAAAGCAGCGCTTAACAAACGCGACGTGAAAGAAGTGATGTATGAAGGACTGTCGCGTGGTGAAAAAGACTTTAATGCGCTGGTTACCAAAATCAGTGCGCAGAAACCAGATGTGGTGTTCTTTGGCGGCTGCCATCCGGAAGCCGGTCCGCTAGTTCGCCAGATGCGTGAGCAGGGCGTTCAGGCGACGTTCTTCTCCGGTGACTGTATCGTCAACGAAGAAATGGTCACCGCTGCCGGTGGTCCGCAATACACCAATGGCATTCTGATGACCTTCGGCAAAGACCCGCGTCTGATCCCGGACGGCAAAGCCGTCATCGATAAATTCCGCGCTAATAAATTCGAGCCGGAAGGTTACACCCTCTATTCCTACGCCTCTGTACAGGCCATTGCCGCCGCCTTCAAAGCCACCGGCGGCAGCGATTCCGCCAAAGCCAGCGCCTGGCTTAAAGCCAACAGTGTCGATACCGTCATGGGCAAAAAAGCCTGGGACAGCAAAGGCGACCTGAAAGTCTCCGATTACGTGGTTTATAAGTGGGATGACAAAGGCAAATATCAGGAAGTTAAGGAATAAAGCATTTTGATTTGCCAGTTCTAATCTGTGTCAGACCGCGCCCTTAGCCAGGCGCGGTCACAAAAAGAGACTGCGTATTTATGGATTCATTCTTCCTGCAACAACTGTTTAATGGCATTACGCTCGGTGCTGTCTACGGTCTCATCGCCATCGGCTACACCATGGTTTACGGCATCATCGGCATGATCAACTTTGCTCACGGCGAAGTGTATATGATTTCGGCTTACCTCTGCGCTATCGCGCTGGCGCTGCTTTCCTTCTTCGGGCTGCACTCTTTTCCGCTACTGATCCTCGGCACACTGGTGTTCACCATCGTGGTGACCGGCGTTTACGGCTGGGCGATTGAGCGCATTGCCTACAAACCTCTGCGAAATTCCACGCGCCTTGCACCGCTGATTTCTGCTATCGGCATGTCGCTGATTTTGCAGAACTACGCACAAATCAGTCAGGGACCGCGACAGCAGGGCATTCCTACGATGTTTGATGGCGCGCTGCGTTTTCATATCGGAGACAGCTTTGTCCAGATGACCTACACCAAACTGTTCATTCTGGTGGCGTCTCTTGTCGGCATGTTGGTTTTGTCGTGGATTATCAGCAACACCAAACTCGGTCGAATGTGTCGTGCGGTACAGCAGGACAGAAAAATGGCCTCAATTCTCGGCATCAACACCGACCGAATTATCTCGCTGGTCTTTATGATCGGCGCGGCGATGGCGGGGCTGGCAGGCGTACTGGTCACCATGAACTACGGCACTTTTGATTTCTATGCCGGATTTATCATCGGCATCAAAGCCTTTACCGCAGCGGTGCTCGGCGGGATCGGATCGTTACAGGGCGCGATGCTCGGCGGCCTGATACTGGGTATCGCTGAAGCGCAGTTCTCGGGCATGGTGAATTCCGATTACAAAGACGTGTTCTCTTTTGGATTGCTGGTGGTGATCCTTATTTTCCGCCCTCAGGGCCTGCTGGGCCGTCCGGTCGTGACGAAAGTGTGAGGGAAATAAAATGACGACACAAACTGCTGTGAGCGGCGGATTTTCGCTTAAACGCTGCCTGCTGGATGCCATTTTCGCCGGACTGGTGGCGTTGATTATTTTCGGACCTGTGGTCGGCGTGGTGCTGGACGGCTATAGCTTTAACTTTCATTCCCAGCGTCTGATCTGGATTATCGCCGCTGTCATGCTCGGACGTTTTTTTGCTTAGCGCTTTTCTGGAAACCGCAGCCGGACAGAAAACGCGTGCGCGCTTCGAATCCGACAGCGCGGGTGTATACGTCCGTCCGCCGGATCACAAAAGCAACCTGCGCTGGATATTGCCCCTGCTGATTGTGCTGGCGATTTTCTTCCCGTTTGTTGCCACTAAATACATTCTGACCGTCGCTATTCTGGGGCTGATCTACGTGCTGCTTGGCCTCGGGCTGAATATCGTGGTCGGTCTGGCGGGGCTACTGGATCTGGGATACGTGGCCTTTTATGCCATTGGCGCCTACGGGCTGGCGCTGGGATATCAGTATCTCGGCCTGGGATTCTGGTCGATGCTGCCGCTGGCCGCCGTGATGGCCGCACTGGCCGGGGCTTTGCTGGGCTTTCCGGTGCTGCGTATGCATGGCGATTATCTGGCGATTGTGACGCTCGGCTTCGGCGAAATCATCCGTCTTGTGCTGACTAACTGGTTGTCCTTCACCGGCGGCCCGAATGGCGTTTCCGCGCCACCTCCGACGTTTTTCGGTCTGGAGTTTGGCCGACGGGCGAAAGAGGGCGGCGTGCCGTTCCACGAGTTTTTCCATCTCACCTATAACCCGAATATGAAATTTATTTTCATCTATGCGGTGCTGGTTCTGGTGGTGTTACTGGTGCTGTTTATCAAACACCGCCTGACCCGCATGCCGATTGGCCGCGCGTGGGAAGCATTGCGCGAAGATGAAATCGCCTGCCGCGCAATGGGTCTTAATCACGTACTGGTTAAACTTTCGGCGTTTACACTTGGCGCTTCTACTGCCGGTATCGCGGGGGTATTTTTCGCCACCTATCAGGGATTAGTCAACCCGACGTCTTTTACCTTCTTCGAATCTGCGCTGATCCTCGCCATTGTGGTGCTGGGCGGCATGGGCTCGACCATCGGCGTGGTGCTGGCGGCTTTTGTGCTGACCGTCGCGCCGGAACTGCTGCGCAGTTTTGCCGAATACCGCGTGCTGCTGTTCGGGGTGTTAATGGTGGTGATGATGATCTGGCGACCACGCGGGTTAATCCGCATCAGCCGCAGCGGGTTTGCCGTGCGTAAAGGAGTCGCGCCATGAGCGAAGCGTTAGCGGATAACAATATTCTCAGCGTCGAGCATTTACGTATGCATTTTGGCGGCATTAAGGCGCTGAACGATGTGAATCTGGCGGTAAAACGTGGCTCCATCACCGCGCTGATCGGCCCGAACGGCGCAGGTAAAACCACGGTATTTAATTGCCTGACCGGTTTCTATAAAGCGTCCGGCGGCAATATTCTGCTCAATACCCGCCGCCGCACCACCAACGTCATTCAGGTGCTCGGTCAGAAATTCCAGCCGGATGACTGGATAAAACCGGCACAGCTGGGAAAACGAATTTTCTACAAAATGTTTGGCGGAACACATCTGGTGAACCGCGCCGGGCTGGCGCGTACTTTCCAGAACATCCGGTTGTTTCGTGAAATGTCGGTGATTGAAAACTTGCTGATCGCGCAACACATGCAAACCAACCGCAATCTGATCGCGGGTGTGCTCAATACTCCCGCCTATCGCCGTGCGGAAAATCAGGCGCTGGACCGGGCATTTTACTGGCTTGAAGTCGTCGAACTGGTGGATTGCGCCAACCGGCTGGCGGGCGAGATGTCTTACGGTCAGCAACGGCGTCTGGAAATTGCGCGGGCGATGTGTACCGCGCCGGAGATGATTTGCCTCGATGAACCGGCTGCCGGTCTTAATCCGGTAGAGACGCGAACGCTGAGTAAAATCATCCGTTTTCTGCGCGATCACCACGACATTACCGTCCTGCTGATTGAACACGATATGGGCATGGTGATGGAAATATCCGACCATATTATCGTGCTCGATCACGGCGATGTAATTGCCGAAGGCTTGCCCCATGCCATTCAAAATGATGAGAAAGTCATTGCCGCCTATCTCGGTGCTGATGAAGACGACGAGGTCAGCTTATGAGTGACGCTATGCTGGAGTTTCGCGATGTGAATGTGTATTACGGGGCGATTCAGGCGTTGCAGCAGGTTTCGCTGCAGGTGAATCAGGGAGAAACCGTGGCGCTGATTGGCGCGAACGGAGCCGGAAAGTCCACCTTGCTGATGTCGATATTTGGCCAGCCGCGCGTGCAGAGCGGACAGATTTTGTTTCGTGGCGAAGATATCAGCCGTAAATCGACGCACTTTGTGGCCTCTGCGGGTATTGCGCAGTCGCCGGAAGGGCGGCGGGTTTTTCCGGACATGACCGTCGAGGAAAATCTGCTGATGGGCACCATTCCCATCGGTGATAAATATGCCGCAGAAGATCTGCAAACCATGTTTGACCTCTTTCCGCGTCTCAAAGAGCGGCGAAAGCAACGGGCGATGACTATGTCCGGCGGTGAACAGCAAATGCTGGCAATTGCCCGTGCGCTGATGAGCCGTCCCAAATTGCTGTTGCTCGACGAGCCCAGTCTGGGGCTGGCGCCCATCATCGTAAAACAGATCTTCCAGACCCTGCGCGAACTGGCGCAAAGCGGGATGACTATCTTTCTTGTGGAGCAAAATGCGCATCACGCACTGAAGCTTTCTGACCGCGGATACGTGATGGTTAACGGGCAGATCCGCCTTAGCGGAACGGGGGTGGAACTTTTGCATAATCAGGAAGTGCGTAAAGCCTATCTGGGAGGAATCTGATTTTTCATTATCAAAGCCCGCAATACCGTGTATCGCGGGGCTTTCCCGCCAACTATTTTTCGCATTTTCAATCTCCCTCCACATTTCGCTCATACTAATCGGCTATCATGCAATTCTTACCGAAAAGTGACGGCGCCGTTAAATTTCTGAGTTATCATCCGCAGCCGGTCGTCAAAAGTTTGTAAAAAATCAGTTTTTTAGGACAAATCAGTGACCTGACGCAGTGTTAAGGCGTTGACCCTCTCAGGGCAACAGGCTATATAGCGCTATCCGTTTTTGGCATGACATTTTCCTGTCTCAAGGATGAAGTGAATGACAACTCAGTCATTCGCTCGATGAGTTGAACCGTCGGCGCTGCCCGTAAAGCGGCAGAGAAGGGTCGCAGAGTTTATTGTTTTAATCAGACAGGGTGCTGAAATGGCTTCTGAGATAATTTCATTTATTTTATTTCTTTCCTCAATTTTCCTGTACGTCACAAGGGCGTCGGCCAGCCGCGTCTGGTTTTCGCTGGTGCTGTTTTTCCTCGGCCTTTACGTCATCCTGAATGTCATTCTGATTGGCAGTAATTACTTCACGGGTGAAGGCATTACGGATGCGGTGTTATATACCGTCACCAGCAGCCTGAAAGGCGCAGGCCTGAACAAATATATCCTGCCATTCATCGGCTTACTGACCGGACTGATTGCTGTTTTCGCATTACTGGCATGGGGACTCAAACAACGCCGGGCCAAAAACAGCAGCGTTATGTACAGCGTGCTGGCCGTAGTGCTTGCCGTGTTCTCAGTCGGTTCAACTCAGGCATTCCAGAATATCTCCCGCCTGGTGAAAACGCAGATCTCCGGTCATGGCGCCGATTTCGATACTTATTACAAAGTGCCGGAAAAAATCGTTAAAGGCGCAAAAAAACCGAACCTGGTTTATATCTATGGCGAAAGCCTCGAACGGACCTATTTTGACGACAAAGTGTTCCCCGGGCTGACGACTGAATTAAGCCAGCATAAAGCGCAAAGTATTGATTTTACGAATACTAAACAGGTGCCGGGTACCGGTTACACCATCGCCGGCATGGTCGCTTCACAATGTGGCATCCCACTTTTTGCGCCTTTCGATGGCAATGCCTCCAGCGCGCTGGCGACCTTCTATCCCGAAAACGTCTGTATTGGTGATGTGCTGAAAGGCGCGGGATACACTAACTATTTCTATCAGGGCGCAGAACTGGCGTTTGCCGGTAAAGGCACCTTCCTGAAATCTCACGGCTTCGACCATCTTTATGGTTACAACGAATTGCGTCCGACCGTCGCTGACCCGTCTTATAAAAATGACTGGGGCTGGTATGACGATACGTTGCTGGAAGAGGTTTACAAAAAATTCGTGACGCTGAGCAAGGAAGGCAAGCCATTCTCGCTGTTTACGCTGACCGTCGATACCCACCATCCGGACGGCTTTATTTCGCGCGGTTGTACCCGCAATGAATATAAAGTGAACGGTAAGGCTAACCAGTCGCTGAGCGCGGTTTCCTGTAGTCAGGAACTGATTGCGGCCTTTATCGATAAAATTAAAAAATCCGGTTATTACGATAACACCATCATTGTGGTGTCTTCCGATCATCTGGCGATGAACAATACCGCCTATAACATTCTCACCAAACAGAACCGTAAAGACCTGTTCTTCGTGATGGACGGACGTCATCCGGCAGCAGCCGATCAGAATGCGGCGAAACGCAGCACGCTGGATAACGGCGCTACCGTGCTTGATATCATGGGCGGTGATAACTTTATCGGCCTCGGACGCAGCGGCATTTCGGCTACCTCGATGACCGAGCAGTTCCTCAACATTGATGACAAGGTGAATGCCTGGAAACCGGCGGTTATCAAACAGTGGGGCTTCCCGAACAGGATTAAAAATTACGCAGTGAACACCAAAGACAATACCTTCACATTCTCCGGCATGACCATCAAAACGCCGTTTATCCTGAAGGTCACCGGCGACAAAATTGAACCCATGTTTGACGTTTATCTTTCCACGCCGCTGAAAAAACAACTGGCGGGGCTGGCGACGAGTGACAACTTTGTCTGGGTGGATAAATGCTACGAAATGGGGCGCGTCTGGGCACCGGAGTTGTCGCTGAACACCGGTCTGTGCGTGGCCTCAGGTAACCTCGGAGCGAAGCCGTCTATCGTGCAGGTCACCGGTGCTACTTTCAAAGGGAAAGTCGATTTCGCAAAAGACACGTCGGGCAGCAATGCCATTTATCAGCAAACGCTGAAAACCCTGAATATTGATGATGAAGCGACGCGATATCAGTCTCCTGCCATCGCCTTTATGGTGCCGGGTTTACCAGAGCAGGTGAAAGCGATCACCGGTGTTTCGACAGTAGAAAACTGGGGACGCTGGTCGGATGCTAATCTGGCACCTTCGGTGAAAATCGATTACGTCAAACCGCTGCCAACCACATTTAACGTGGTGATCCGCGCACGTGCTTACGGCAATAACATTGATAAACCGGTCTCCGTGCGCGTGGGCGATCAGGAACAGTTTGTCACCTTCGGCGATCAGGACGGCATCGTGAAAGTGCAATTCACTAACCCTGAAGCGGCGCAGAGTATTGTCATCACGCCACCGGCACCGACCGAGCCCACCGAAGGCACCAGCGGCGGCTTCCAGCCACGTAAACTGGGCATCGGGATGGTGTCTCTGGAAGTTAAGCCGGTAGAAGAGCCGCAATCTTAAAACGCGCTTGTGATGCCTTTCTGCTGAACATGAAAACCCGCCTCGGCGGGTTTTTTATTGCCAATGTTCTGTCCTTGCATCTATAGCTTTTTTATCGATTTACTATCCCATTTCAGTTATTCATTTTCAGAATAACTATCGATAAAACAATATTATAAAGAAATAAGCCGATGGGTATACTCGCAAAATTCCTGCACTGAAACACAGCCGTGTGCAGGCCTCTCATCACACTTTTGGGGATACTCTATGCGCAAGACATTTAACAACTCGAAGACCCGTATTAACCGTGCATTTATGCTGGCCGCGACTTCAGCCGCTATTCTTTCCGCCAGCGTTCTGGCGCCGCTGAGCGCAGCACATGCCGCCGACAAAACGACCATTAAAGTCGGCATTATCAGCGGGGAAGATGAAGATGTCTGGCGCGAAGTGGTTAAACAGGCGGCAGCGAAAGGGCTGACCGTCAAACCGGTTATTTTCAATGATTACAATCAGCCGAACGAAGCGCTGCAAAACGGGGAAGTGGATGCCAACGCCTTCCAGCATCAGCCTTTCCTCGACAATCAGATCAAAGTAAATCACTACAATATCGTGCGCGTGGGCGACACCGCCGTGTGGCCAATCGGTTTGTATTCCAAAAAAGTAAAATCAGCCGACGAACTGAAAGAAGGCTCGGTGATTGGTGTGCCGAACGATCCGTCGAACGAAGCGCGCGGCCTGATCCTGCTCCAGCAATCTGGCGTGATTAAGCTCAAACCCGGTGCCGGTATTTTCGCGACAACCGCGGACATCACTGAGAACCCGCGCCACGTGGTCATCAAAGAGCTGGATTCCGGCATTATTGGCCGTTCCGTACCTGATTTGGATGCGGCAATCGTCAACACCGACTGGGCGCTGAAAAGTGGCCTGACGCCTGCGGACCGTATCGCGCAGGAGCCGGTAAAAGGCAACCCTTACAATAACTTCATCGCGGTGAAGACAGAAAATGTTAATGCGCCATGGGTGAAAACGCTGGTCAGTGCTTACCAGAATGATGCCGTCAAACAGGAGTTTGATAAGGTTTATAAAGGCACCGGCGTGACGGCCTGGTAAGGATGTAAAGCATGACGATCCTCTCTGAAACTGGCGTGCAATTCACCGCGACGCCTTCAGATAACCACGATGCCCGCCCGGTGAACGCCGGGCTGTTCACAGACACCGGCAGGGACGTGGCGCACACAGGCACGGAGAATGTCGTCCGTCTGCACCGCGTCAGCCGCCAGTTTGGTACGACGCAGGCGCTGAAAGAGGTTTCGCTGACGGTCAGGCGGGGCGAAATCCTCGGCATTATCGGACGAAGCGGAGCGGGTAAATCGACGCTGATCCGCTGCCTTAACGGCCTCGAGCAGCCTGATGAAGGCGTGATTGAAATCGAAGGGCGTCCGATTACCGGCCTCAGCGAAAAAGCCTTGCAGGCTGTGCGCAGTCGCGTCGGAATGGTATTTCAGCACTTCAATTTGCTCTCAGCCAAAACCGTTGAGCAAAACGTCGCGCTGCCGCTGAAAATTGCCGGATACGATAAGGCACGGCGTCAGGCGCGCGTCGCCGAATTGCTGGCGCTGGTCGGGCTGGAGGACAAAGCTAAAAACTATCCGGCGGCTTTATCCGGCGGGCAGAAACAGCGTGTCGGTATAGCCCGTGCGCTGGCGGCCAATCCGGCGCTTTTGCTCTGCGATGAAGCGACGTCTGCGCTGGATCCTGAAACGACGCGTTCGATTCTGGCACTGCTGCAATCGCTTAATCAGAAACTCGGTATCACCATTTTGCTGATCACGCATGAGATGGAAGTGATCAAAAAAATCGCGCATCGCGTGGCAGTGATTAATGTCGGCGAAATTATCGAGGAAGGGCCGGTGTGGCAGGTGTTTGCGCATCCGCAATCCCCGCTGACCCGAACGTTGTTGCAGGGTTTGCTGCCACAACTGCCGGAAGCGCTGGCCGAACGCTTGTCAGCGGTACGTCAGGGCGAGGCGATTTACAGCGTTCAGTATGCCGAACAGGGCAGGCAGGGCGAAATTCTTACGCAGATGGCGACCGCTTTACCGGGCAAATTTCGCCTGATTCAGGGCGGTGTCGATCATATCCAGCATTACGCCGTCGTGCGTTTCTTCTTCTCAGTGCCGGCGAACGATTCGGCGTCTGAGCAGGTTGTTTTAGACTGGCTGCAACAGCACCAGGCCACTGTGGAGCTGACAGGTTATGTCTCCGGTAATGATTGATTTGCTGATTAACGCCATCGAAGAAACGTTATTGATGACCGCAATTTCCGGGCTGTTTTCACTGATCGCCGGTTTGCCGCTGGGTCTGATTCTGGTGATGAGCAGTCCCGGCGGAATTGCCGAAAATCGCTGGGTTAACCGCTCGCTCGGTCTGGTCATTAACGGATTCCGTTCGCTGCCATTTATCATTTTGCTGGTAGCACTGATCCCGGTTACCCGTTTTCTGGTCGGCACGTCTCTCGGAACCTGGGCGGCGATTGTGCCGTTGTCGATCACGGCAACGCCATATTTCGCCCGTGTGGCAGAAGTTTCGTTGCGGGATGTCGATCGCGGCCTGATTGACGCGTTCGCGCCATGGGAGCCAGCAAATTGCGCATTGTCTGGGATGTGCTGATCCCTGAAGCGTTGCCGGGGATATTGTCCGGATTTGTCGTTACGCTGGTGGCGCTGATTGGTGCTTCGGCGATGGCGGGTGCTATCGGCGCTGGCGGACTGGGCGACCTGGCAATCCGTTACGGCTATCAGCGTTTTGAAACGGTGGTGATGATTGAAGTGATCGTCGTACTGATTGTGATGGTGTGTGGCATTCAGTGGCTGGGAGATCGTGTTGTGGCGCGCGTCGATAAGCGTCATTAACAAAGCCGGTCGTCAGCGTATGGCGACCGGCAGGTTCAGGGTTTACATTTCAGTGCGTGAGCGCCAGCGTTCACGAGCCATAAAGCCTTTCACTCCGGCATCCAGGAACGGGCGCGGCGGCAAATAACTGGCGCGCCCGATGCCCTGCATATCGGCCAGCAGCGGATTATCCTCTCCCAGCGCATACTCTGCCAGCAATCGCCCGAATGCGCTTTGCTTGGAACTACCCGAGCCATTGCAGCCCGCCGACGAATACACGTTCGGCCCAATATTCCCCCAAACCGGCGCGCCGTTGCGCGTAATACTGATCAACCCCGACCAGGTGTAGGCCATATTGACGTCCTGCAACTGCGGATAAATGCGGGCAAATAATTCCTGATGGCGGCGTGCATGACGGCCAGTTTCGACCGCACTGGTCACCAGACCCGGCGTAAAGTTAACGTGTTCGCGGATCAGGAAACGGTGGTCAGCGGTATAACGCAACGTTGCGCCCGCCAGCGCATTCACCGGCGTCGAGCCCCACGGTGCTATATCGCCAATACGTGCGCGTTGTTCCGGCGTGAGCGGTTCGGTCAATGTGGCAAAGGTCGACATGGCAAAAACGTTGCCTTTGAACAAGGGTAACCCGCGTGCCGCACCGTTGATCGCCAGCATCAGTTTACCCGCGCGCACTTCGCCATGCGGCGTTTCTGCGCGGATACTGCCCTGAGTGTCAATCTGCAAGGCCGGCGAGTTAGCGTAAACCGTGACGTTCGGTGGCAACGTTGCTACCAGACCACTGATCAGCGCCGCCGGATTCACCAAAATACAGTTGGGCGTATACACCGCGCTGCGGTAGAAATCTGTTCCCAGACGCTGGCGCAGTGCGGCTCTGTCCAGCAGCTCAAAGCTTTCGCCGAGCGTAGTGAGTTCCTGCTGATAATGCGTGATTTCACCGTCAAACTGCTCGCTGACGGCGCAATGGTATTTCCCCGAATTCAGCCAGTCGCACGCAATGTCATGCTTATCGACGGTCTCTTTCAGATGATGCAGACCGTACTGCAACAGACGCCGGTACGCATTGGCGTGTTCCAGCTCAGCCGATGTGCTGCCGACGGTATGCGGTAAATCAATCACAAAGCCCGAATTGCGCGCCGAGGCGTTATCGGCGACGTCCAGTGCCTCAAGCACCACGACATGCTCATGCGGACGAAGCTCGGCAATGCGACGTGCAAACGCCAGCCCGGCGAAACCGGCGCCGATCACCAGCCAGTCAGCCGTCACTGCGCCACGTAAAGCAGGATGACGGGGTATGTTCCCGCGCAGTGCCGCCCAGCCATTAATATTTTGATCAAGAGGTAAATGTTTAATTTTCATCGTTATGTGAGGTCGTTATCCCAGGTGGTTCGATCCTAAGGGATAGCCGTTTAGATGTCTAATGCGGATTGATGATAAGGATATATTGCAGAAAGCGCAGGGGGGGATTTCGATGAAAATTAGGACAGAGTGCAGCCAGGTTGACGGGATTTTGTACAGCGGGAGCTGCTAGAATGCGTGCGGGTGCTTGAGGCTTATTTGCCTTGAGCAGAAAGACATAATAGTTGTTCAAGGCGTAATAAGACGAAAGCCCCGAGGAGATTTTTAAATCAACCCGAGGCTATCACTACTTGTCTAAGCAACAGCAGGATAGCCTCTTAAAAGCAGAAATGCAACGGAGGGCAAGATGTCGCGAAAGCTTGTGTTACACGGACTCATCGTGGTTTGTTTCACATTGCTGGCCTGGACCTGGATGGTGCGTGATTCGCTCTGCGAGTTACATATCAAACAGGGTATGACAGAGATTGCGGCAGTCTTAAGCTACGAAATTAAGAGCTAACCGTAAGGTGGGGTTCGCCCCACCTTTTTGGTTGTTGACGAAGCATGTTGGCCTCAGGCACCCATTCTTATTATCTGCTCCGTCCGAATTTTGTCTTCATCGCCCGAATTTCTGGAAGACGTCTTCCGTATTTATACCTTCCGCCTTGTGACGATACCCTCCGGGCAGTACCTTTCGATTATAGTATTTGACCTATATAGCTTTTAACCTATAATCAACAAGGAGTCGCTGTGTGGATAATTAATACGACAGAAAGATTTGATGGCTGGTTTGATGGTCTCGATGATGTTGAGCAGGCGAGTGTACTGGCTTTGGCGATCGTCTTAAAAGACAAAGGCCCTGCATTATCAAGGCCTTACGCGGATACAGTGAATAACTCCTGTCATCGTAATATGAAAGAACTGCGTATACAGAGTAAAGGCGAACCCATCCGGGCGTTTTTTGCTTTTGACCCTTTACGCAGAGGTATATTGCTTTGCGCTGGGCACAAAGCCGGAAATGAAAAACGATTTTATGATGTCATGATACCGGTTGCCGATAATGAATTTTCCCGGCACCTGAATACGATAATAGAAAAGGAATTACCTTAATGAGCAGAACCCTTGAACAGTTACTGGCATCGGTAAAACCTGAGGTCGCCGCGCAGGCACAGGCAATGGCCGCCGATATTTTGATTACTATTGAGCTGGCTGAACTGCGTGAAAGAATGAATAAAACTCAATGTGAGATGGCTGAAAAGTTGGGCATTAAACAGCCGACGGTTGCGGGTATAGAAAAGCCGGGCCGTGACCTGAAATTATCGACGTTGAAGCGGTATGTAGAAGCGGCCGGTGGCAAGCTACGTTTGGAAATCGATCTGCCGGACGGCAGCCATTTCGGATTTGCTATGTAAGGGCGGGGTATTACGCTAACCGTTCCGGTCATGCAATCAGAAAGCAAAAAGCCCGCTTAAGTTTCCTTAAGCGGGCTTTTCTAATTTGGCTCCTCTGACTGGACTCGAACCAGTGACATACGGATTAACAGTCCGCCGTTCTACCGACTGAACTACAGAGGAATCGTTTGAACGGGGCGAATAATAGCGACTGCTCCGAAGCATGTCAAAGGGTTAACGCAAAAAGTTGCCCAACTGCTGCCTTAATATTCAACTTGTTGAGTATTAAGGCAAAGTGATTAAAACCTCTGCCAGTTATTCTCCTCTTCGCGCCATTTCACTGACGGATTGCACTAAAAGCAAACACAAGTTGCCTGATTGTTGTGCAGCCGTTATCGACAAGTTTGATTCTGGCCGAACTTCTGCACGTTTTTTGCCAGATACCCGCCATAAAAACGTCATAAATCCAGATCTGCTGCACAAATTTCACTCATTTTTGGGAACTGGCACACCCCGTGCATTGTTATTTTGCTAACAGCAGCTAGTTTTTTGACAATAAAGCAACAAAGGATTAACCGATGCAGCCAGCGCAGGATGTGATCGAGCAACTCGAAGCTTCGTTCGCCGTGCAGACACCAACGGGTAAACGCATTGCCAGTTATTTGCTGGCCAATCTGTCGCAGATCCCTTTTGAAACTGCGGACAGCATTGCTCGCAGTGCGGCGACCAGCGGGATTTCTGTCGGGCGCTATCTGCGCAGCCTCGGTTATCGCAATCTGGATCATTTCAAGCAAACGTTGCGTCTGCAAAGCGGCACCTCTTATCAGCCGTGGGTGGTCACCGATCGTCTTGGCGCGTATCGCGAACGCAGTAAACAGCCGCAACAGGAAAAGCTGGAACAGTCACTGGCGCTCGAGCTGGAAGCCATTAATCACGTGTACCAGCTGGCGCAGACGGACAGTTTTGCCCTGGTCAGCCGCCGTCTGGCCGATGCGGAGGCAGTGTTTATTCTCGGCATTCAGTCGGTGCGGGGTATCGCGAATAACTTTTCCAGCTATCTCGAGTATTTACGGCCCAAAGTGTATTTCGCTGACGGACTTTCCGGCACCTACGTCGAATCCCTGAATTCAGAATTTGCACAGCCGTATCTGGTGGTGACCGACACCCGCGCGTATTCGAAGATGGCGCAAACCTATTGCGAAGCGGCCTGCGAACGCGGGCTGAACGTCGCACTGATCACCGACATTTATTGTCCGTGGGCGCGCGATTATCCGGTGGATTTGTTGCAGGTGAAAACTGACACCGGCCAGTTCTGGGATTCGATGGCGCCGCTAAGCTGCCTGTTCAATCTGCTGTGTTCCGCGGTGCTCGAACTGCGCGGCAATGAGGTGGAACAGCGTCTGGCCAGCAACCGGATCCTGCAAAAACAGCTTGGACAATTTGAATCCTGAACTTCTAACCCAGCGGAAAGATTTATTGATGAATACGAAAACACCTGATGTTGCCCTGGTCGATCTGGCTGAAATTCTGCCCGATGCAGTGATCGACCTGAAATATGCCACCGCCGATAACCTGACTGGTCAGCCGATTTATCGCGAATCCCGCTGCCTGTTACATCCCGATGCGGCCGCCGCGCTGAGGCGTTGTAACGACGTAGCGAAGCTGGCCGGATTCACGTTGAAAATCTATGACGCTTACCGGCCACAGGCGGCGCAGGCCTGTTTGTGGGCGGCGTTTCCCAATCCGGATTACGTCGTTGATATCAAACTCGGTTCGCACCACAGCCGCGGTGTGGCGGTGGATCTGACCTTGCTGGATGAGCAGGGTGACGTGGTGGATATGGGCGCGGGCTTTGATGAAATGACCGAAGTTTCGCATCCGTTTTATCCCGATTTACCGCCACAAATCCAGCGTAACCGCTTGTTGCTCAATGCCGTGATGGCAGCGGGTGGCTTTAAGGGGATCACCAGCGAGTGGTGGCACTTTGAATTACCGGATGCCAAAACGTATCCGTTGTTGGAAGAGCGGTTCGGCTGTTATCCGCCGGTGAATGCCGCGTAATTATTGCACGTCTCTTATCACTTTTTGACAGAGCCAGGAGTTCTCCGATGAGCAACACAGCAATCAACACGTTCCGCAAAAATACGAAAACCCAGGTCGCCGGTGCCATTTTTCTCGCCTTGTCAGGCTTAAGCTTTGCCGCGCAGGCTGCCGTGCCAAAAGACATGCTGGTGATTGGTAAAGCGGCGGATCCGCAAACGCTGGATCCTGCGGTGACTATCGACAACAACGACTGGACGGTCACGTATCCGGCGTATCAGCGTCTGGTGCAGTACAAAACCGAAGACGGCAAAGGCTCGACGCAGGTGGAAGGGGATCTGGCGGCGAGCTGGACGGCGTCACCGGACCAACTGGTCTGGACGTTCAAACTCAAACCGGGCGCTAAATTTGATGACGGTTCCGACGTCAATGCCGACGCGGTGAAATGGTCGTTTGGGCGTCTGATGAAGATCGGTCAGGGGCCGTCGGAAGCTTTCCCGAAAGACATGACGGTCGCGGTGGTCGATCCGATGACGGTGACCTTTACGCTGAAAACGCCGTTCGCGCCATTCCTCTACACGCTGGCAAATGACGGCGCTGGCATCGTGAATCCGGCAATTGCCAAAGCCAATCCTGCTGATGAAGGCAAGGCGTGGCTGGCGGGTCATACTGCCGGTTCCGGCCCTTATAAACTCGATCGCTGGCAGAAAGGTCAGCAACTGGTGCTGGTGCCGAATCCGCATTACAACGGCACGAAACCGGCGTTTAAACGTGTGACCGTGAAAATTATCGGTGAAAGTGCTACCCGCCGCCTGCAACTGTCGCGCGGGGATCTGGACATTGCCGATTCCCTGCCGATGGATCAGCTGGCTGCGCTGAAGAAAGAAGACAAAGTCGCGGTTGAAGAATTCCCTTCATTGCGCGTGACCTATTTGTATCTAAATAACGCCAAAGCGCCGCTGAATCAGGTGGATTTACGTCGCGCGATTTCTTCTGCCGTGGATTATCAGGGCATGGTGAAAGGCATTCTCGGCGGTAATGCTAAGCAAATGCGCGGGCCAATCCCTGAGGGGATGTGGGGTTTCGACCCGGCGGCGAAGCAATACACTTTAGATCTCACGCAGGCTAAAACTGACCTTGAGAAAGTCAAAGACAAGCCACAAACGCTGGACTTCCTGTATTCCGACAACGATCCGAACTGGGAATCCATCGCGCTTGCCGTGCAGGCCAGCCTTGGTCAGGCCGGTATCAACGTGAAGCTGGAAAAACTGGCTAACGCCACCATGCGCGACCGTATCGGGCAGGGCGATTACGATATTTCGATTGGTAACTGGAGCCCGGATTTCGCCGACCCGTACATGTTTATGAACTACTGGTTTGAGTCCGACAAAAAAGGCCTGCCGGGTAACCGTTCCTTCTACTCCAACCCTGATGTGGATGCATTGCTGAAAAAGGCCGTTTCAGTCACGGATCAGAAACAGCGCACTGACTACTACCAGCAGGCGCAGAAAATCGTCATTGATGAAGCGGCATACGTTTACCTGTTCCAGAAAAACTATCAGGTGGCGATGAACAAAGACGTTAAAGGCTTTGTTTTTAACCCGATGCTGGAGCAGGTTTTTAACGTTTCACAAATGAGTAAAAAATAAATCCCCGTCATACTTCGAACTGCAGATGCGTTGGCTGCACTCATTCGCCCCGGTCACAGGGTATATCCATGCTCCCGGGGACTTGTGAGCTTGCCGCCTTCCTGCAGCCCGGATTATTTAGGGGATTGGCTGGGGGGTAGGATGACTTTTTGGACTCTGATTCGACAAAGATGCTGGGGTTTGATTTTGGTGATGGCGGGCGTTTGCGTAATCACTTTTATCATCTCGCATATGATCCCGGGTGACCCGGCGCGCCTGCTGGCGGGCGATCGTGCCAGTAATGAAATGGTCGAACATATCCGTGAGCAACTGGGGCTGAATCAACCACTGTACGTGCAGTTTTTCCGCTACGTCAGTGATTTGCTGCACGGCGATTTAGGCACGTCGATCCGTACCGGCCGTCCGGTGCTGGAAGACCTGAAAGCGTTCTTCCCGGCGACGCTTGAACTGGCGGTCAGTGCGCTGTTTCTGGCGATTGTGCTCGGCATTCCGCTTGGCGTGCTGTCTGCGGTGTATCGCAATAAATTCCCGGATCATCTGGTGCGTTTGCTTTCCGTGCTGGGGATATCCACGCCTGCTTTCTGGCTGGGGCTGGGCGTTATCATCCTGTTCTACGGTCATCTGAACCTGCTGCCGGGCGGCGGGAGGCTGGATGACTGGATGGATCCGCCGGCCAATATCACCGGTTTTTATGTCCTCGATTCCCTGCTGACTGGTAACTGGGACGCCTTCTGGAACAGTCTGCAACATCTGGCGATGCCTGCGCTGACGCTGGCGTTTGTCCACATGGGTATCGTGGCGCGGCAAATTCGCTCGGCGATGCTTGAGCAACTGAGCGAAGACTACATCCGCACGGCGTGCGCTAACGGGCTTTCCCGCTGGCGGGTGATCCTGAGCCACGCCTTGCCGAATGCGCTGATCCCGTCGGTCACCGTGCTCGGGCTGGCGATGGGTGATTTACTCTACGGCGCGGTGCTGACCGAAACCGTTTTTGCCTGGCCGGGCATGGGCGCGTACGTGGTGAACTCGATTCAGGCGCTGGATTTCCCGGCGGTGATGGGCTTTGCGGTGGTGGTGTCGTTCGCATACGTCATCGTCAATTTATGTGTGGATTTACTGTATGTGTGGATCGATCCGCGCATTGGCCGTGAGGGGTGAGGCATGTCAGTGATTGAACCGGGCGTCAATAACCACCGGGCCGAGATTGTGGCACCGGACATCAAACCGCGTTTCGCCAACTGGCGGCGCACATTCCATTTACTGAGCCGCAGTCCGCTGACCATGCTTGGGCTGGCGATCATGCTGATCGTGTTGTTTATCATGATTTTTTCGCCGTGGCTGGTGCCGCATGACCCGAATGCCATCAGCCTCACCGACCGGTTGCAGGCGCCCTCCGCGCTGCACTGGTTTGGTACTGATGAAGTCGGAAGGGATCTGTTCAGCCGCGTTCTTATTGGCAGCCAGCAGTCAGTAGCCGCAGGGCTGGCAGTGGTCATTATCGCGGGCACGACTGGCTCGCTGCTCGGTTGTTTCTCCGGCGTGGTCGGCGGCGTGGTGGACGCGCTGATCATGCGCTGCATGGACATCATGCTGTCGGTACCGTCCCTGGTCTTAACGATGGCACTGGCCGCTGCACTCGGGCCGAGTTTATTTAACGCCATGCTGGCAATCGCCGTGGTGCGTATTCCTTTTTATGTGCGGCTGGCGCGCGGGCAGACGCTGATGTTACGGCATCAGGCGTATATGCAGGCCACGCGGACGTTCGGCGCATCGCGCTGGCATCTGATTACCTGGCACGTTTTACGAAACGTCATGCCGCCTTTAGTGGTGCAGGCTTCTCTGGATATCGGCACCTCGATTCTGATGGCCGCGACGCTCGGCTTCATCGGCCTTGGCGCGCAACAACCGACCGCAGAATGGGGCGCGATGGTGTCTAATGGCCGCAATTATATTCTCGACCAGTGGTGGTATTCAGCGTTTCCGGGCGTGGCGATCCTGATCACGGCCACCGGTTTTAACCTGTTCGGCGATGGTCTGCGCGACCTGCTGGATCCGAAAAGCAGAGGGCGCTGAAATGACTGAACAAACCCAGGCGCCGGTACTGAAAATCGACAATCTGCAACTGGTCTTTCCGGTGTACGGCGGCGAAGTCAGCGCACTGAATCAGGTGTCCCTGTCTGTGAACGCCGGTGAAATCGTCGGCGTGGTGGGCGAATCCGGCTCAGGCAAATCGGTCACGGCGATGATGGCGATGCGCCTGCTGCCACCCGATGGCTTCACTGTCACGGGCGGCGCGTTACACATGCTCGGCACCGACGTGGTTCACGCCAGTGAAGAACAGATGCGCACCTTACGCGGCGCTCGCGTGGCGATGATTTTTCAGGAGCCAATGAATGCGCTGAATCCGACACGCAAAATTGGCCGTCAGATGTGCGAAGTCATTTGTCTGCATCAGAAGCTCAGCAAGGCGCAGGCGTGGCAAAAAGCCATCGGGCTGCTTGATGACATGCAGATTGCCGATGCAGAACAGGTGATGTCGCGCTATCCGTTCGAGCTTTCCGGCGGGATGCGCCAGCGGGTATTAATCGCAATGGCTTTTTCCTGCGAGCCGGAACTGATTATTGCTGACGAACCGACGACCGCACTGGACGTTACCGTGCAGCGTCAGGTATTACGCTTGCTTCAGCGTAAAGCCCGCGCCAGCGGCACCGCCGTGTTATTCATCACCCATGATATGGCGGTGGTGTCGCAGCTTTGCGACCGTGTTTATGTGATGTACGCCGGGCATGTGATCGAAAGCGGCAACACGGCTGACGTGATCGACACGCCGTCGCATCCGTATTCCATCGGCTTATTGCAGGCCGCTCCGGAGAATGGTGAGCCACGTAGCCTGCTGAAAGCCATTCCCGGCACGGTGCCGAATCTGGCAAAACTGCCGCAAGGCTGTGCATTTCGCGGGCGCTGCAATCACGCCGACGAGCGTTGTCTGATCACCCCTGTGTTGTCACCGCTGACTCAGTTTCCGCTACAGTCCGTCGCCTGCTGGCATCCGCAGCGTCATGCTGCTGAAATCCACATTCAAGACATTGAGGAGCATTCCTGATGATTGCTGGAGCATTGGTCGAGTTGCAGGATGTGCGCGTGCGGTTCCCGGCCAGTTATAACTGGCGCGGTAAACCTACCGGTTATGTCCATGCGCTGAACGGGCTTGATCTCAATATTATCCGCGGCGAGACGTTAGGGATTGTTGGTGAATCCGGTTGTGGGAAAAGCACGCTGGCACAATTGCTGATGGGATTACAAAAACCGAGCAGCGGAGAAATCCATCGTGCCCGCCATGATAATTCCTGGTTTGGTTCCGGTATGCAGATGGTATTTCAGGACCCACAATCGTCGCTTGATCCGCGCCTGCCGGTCTGGCGAATCATCACTGAGCCGGTATATGTGCAGAAACACAACAGCAGCCGCGAACGCCGGGAACTGGCCGCCACATTGGCGGAACAGGTGGGTATTCGCAAAGAATACCTCGACCGTCTTCCACATGAATTTTCCGGCGGCCAGCGTCAGCGTATTTCCATTGCCCGCGCACTGTCTTCCGAACCAGACATCATCGTGCTGGATGAACCGACGTCAGCGCTGGATATTTCAGTGCAGGCGCAAATTCTCAATCTGCTGGTTGAACTGCAACGCCTGCGTAATCTGACCTACGTGCTGATTTCCCATAACGTGTCCGTTGTGCGCCACATGAGTGACCGCGTGGCGGTGATGTATCTGGGGCAAATAGTTGAACTGGGTGCGGCGGAAAAAGTGCTGTCCGAGCCGCAGCATCCGTATACCCGGTTGCTGCTCGATTCCGTTCCCCGTGCCGGACGGGCACTGGATGAGGGGATCGTTGATAAAAAGGGCGAGCTTCCCAGTAACCGTAATCTGCCGATGGGCTGTTATTTTCGCGAACGCTGTCCGCTGGCCGGTGACGGCTGTCAGATGCCGCAGGAGCTTGTCTGCGGGGCAGGTGGGGTGGTAGCGAGGTGTCATCGGGTTATGCCGGAGCGGGGGGAGTTTTTAGCTCCTCCCCTTCGCCCGGAACGGATCGAACGGTATCCGGCTTTGGTTTTAGCTCCTCCCCCTGCGAAGGGGGAGGCGGGGAGGGGGTATGAAAGGCGAAACGATTATTGAAGTATCCGCCAGGTAACAACGTGCCAAAGCAAACTTCAACGTTATGACTTTTTCTGTAATACCCCACCCCGGCCCTCCCCTTCGCAGGGGAGGGAGTTGACCGGTTTTCTCCTCCGATCAGGTGAGAGAGGGGCAACTTATTTTCGTAAAAGATCTACTGTCCTCCCCCAGTCAAACGGCTCCAGATCCGTATACCTGATCCCCTTCGCCGCCAGCGCATCCACCAGCCCCTGCTGGGCGATCACCGTACCGGAGCTCATATTCGGTGCGACGCCGACATCTTCGAGCGTTTTCACCACTTCACGCATTTCCTCGGCGCGGCGTTTGCCATGTTCCGCAATCCGGCTGATGAGATAGTGCGGAAACTGCGCGTTCCAGCCGAGTGAGGGGAAACTGGCATGCAGCGAAGCCAGCACTTCTTGTTCGACACCGTACTGGCGTGCGGCACTCAGGCATTCGGCGGTCAGCGCCTCCAGACCTTTGATCATCACGCTGCGGCACATTTTGATCGCCGAGGCTTCTCCAACGGTGTTGCTGTGAACGTTGCTGTTAAATCCGTGTTCATTCAGCCATTCGCTGATGGCGTAAACATGCGTACCGCCAAGCAGCAGCGGGGTTTTCAGGCGTGCGGGCGGATAGGGCGCCATCACCGCGACGTCGATATAATTGCCGCCTGCCTGTTCAATTAACGCCATCGCTTCGCGTTTGGTGTGGGGTGAAACGGAATTCAGATCGAGAAAGAACTGTCCGGGGGCGAGGTGCCGGGCGACGGCATCGGCCACTTTCAGCGATTCAGCGGCGGTCACGGCTGAGAATATGATCTGACTGTTTTTCACGGCGTCTTCGACAGACAGCGCAAAGTTCACTCCCGCATCACGGACGCGCTGACGGATAACCGGGGAATCGGTCTGCTTATCAAATGCTGCAACGTCCAGCGCCGGATGTTGCTTTTTCAGATCCGTTGCCAGAATGGTGCCGACTTCGCCGAGGCCAATTAAGGTAATGCGGGTCACGTTATTCATGATGGGATTCCTGATGATTGTCCTGATTGCCGTCCCAGATGCTGGCGGGGATCGCGACGCGGCCTTCAAAAATCAGGCGGGCGGTGCGTAACAGTGCGCAGCCTTTCAGGCGATCTGCACCGGTTTTTGTCGGATCAAGTTGTAATTCCACGCTGAATTCGCCGGTCGGATGTTCCACGCTGATTAACGGCGTGTTGCCCGTTGGCGCATGTGCCAGCCCTTCGGTGATGCTGCCGGGGATCAGGCAGGCGCTGGCGACGCTGACCGCGCCGAGCACGCCAATCGATGCGTGACAGCGGTGTGGGATAAACGTCCTGCTGGAGATAGCGCCACCGTTTCGCGGCTCGGCAATCAGGGTCATTTTCGGCACGGTACGCTGCGAGACATCGCCGAGATTCATTTTCGGGCCCGCCTGTAAACGGATCGACTCGAGGCGTTTTTTCAGTTCTGTATCCGCATCCAGCTGTTCGCGGGTCTCATAACCACTGCGCCCGAAATCCGCAGCACGCAGCAGAATCACCGGCATGCCGTTGTCGATACAGGTGACGTCAATACCGTCGAACGTGTCGCGGGCGTTGCCCGTCGGCAGCAGTGCGCCGCAACTGGAACCGGCGATATCGGCAAATTCCACGCTGATTTTGGCCGCAGTGCCGGGTACGCCGTCAATGCGCAAATCGCCCTGATAGCAAACCTGACCGTCTTCAACGGGCACATGAGCGGTCGCAATCTGGCCGGTGTTTTCCATGAAGATCCGCACCGGTGTCATCCCTTCGCTCGCGCTGACCAGCTGGCGTTCGAGGACGAACGGGCCGACGGCGGCCAGAATATTGCCGCAGTTTTGCCCGTAATCCACCACCGCTTTATCGACATTCACCTGCGCAAAAAGGTAATCGACGTCGGCATCAGGGCGCGCAGAGGGGCGGACAATCGCCACTTTGCTGGTCAGCGGATCGGCGCCGCCGAGGCCGTCAATCTGGCGAGGATCGGGTGAGCCCATCACCGCCAGCAGCACGTTATCGCGTAAGGTCTGGTCTGCCGGCAAATCATCCGCCAGAAAGAATGCGCCTTTGGACGTGCCGCCGCGCATCAGCAGGCAGGGAATTCGGGTCTGCGGCATATCGGCTCCTCAGCGCTTTTCGGCTTGCTCTAATTCTTCGGTGGAATCGAAATACTTCAGGCCTTTTTCAGCCAGTCGCGGACGCATATTGTAGATATCCAGCCCGAGTTCGCCGTCTGCCATTCTTGCGCGTTTACTTTCTTCCAGCGTTTCACGTTCACGGCTGGCCTGCGCCACTTGCGCGACCTCTTCGCGGCGGACGACCACCACACCGTCATCATCGGCCACGATGGCATCGCCCGGATACACCAGTTGTCCGGCGCAAACCACCGGCACGTTCACGGAGCCGAGCGTTTCCTTGATGGTGCCCTGCGCATGAACTGCACGCGACCAGACGCGGAATCCCATATCGCGCAAAGTTTTGGTATCACGCACGCCGAGATCGGCAACCAGTCCGACCACGCCGCGTGCTTTCAGCGACGTTGCCAGTAAATCGCCGAAGAAGCCGTCGGAACAGGGGGAAGTTGGCGCCACAACCAGAATATCGCCCGGCTGACATTGTTCGACGGCGACGTGGAACATCCAGTTATCGCCCGGTGCGGTCAGCACAGTGACCGCGCTGCCTGAAATCGCACAATCCTGTTGAATCGGACGAATGCCTGCCTCCAGCAACCCCTTGCGCCCCTGCGCTTCATGTACGGTGGCGACGCCAAAGGCTGCGAGAGCAGTCACGTCCGCTTTATTTGCCCGTGGAATATGGCGAACCACGACGCCTTTTTTGCCGACCAGACTCATGCTAAATCCTCCGTTACGCGCGGGAAGATGCTCTGATAGCCTTCGCCGTAAACGATGTTTTTGGCGCTGGTGATCCCGACATTTCGTTTGGCCTGCACGCCGCGCTGCTGGGCGACGCGGGTATAGTACTCCCACAAATGTTCCTGACCGGCCATGCACTGAATGGCCTGATATTTCTTGTCCCAGACGTCGGTGATATCGAGCAGAACATCGGGTTTCCAGTCGCACTGTTCCGGCTGATGTGGTTCAAAACAGTAAACCGGCGGCGCGCCGACGATGGTTTCACACGGTTTATAGCCTTCGGCCTGCGCGATAATCCGCGCTTCCTGCGCCAGATGTGTCGCCATCGGATGATCGTAGTTGTACGGATCTTTCAGCGAATGGGTCAGCACGAAATGCGGCTGCACGCGGCGGTAAACATCGGCCAGGCGGAACAGCGATTCTTTATCGGCGCGCAGCGGGTAATCGCCCATATCAAAAAACTCAACGGTGGCACCGAGAATTTCAGCGGCCGCCATGGCTTCTTCGCGACGCGACGCTTTCACGATGTCTTCCGTCATGTTGCCTTTACGCCACAGTTTGGCGGATTCACCGCGCTCGCCGAAAGACAGACAAACGATGTGGACGGCATAACCGGCCTGGGTATGTTTGGCGATGGCACCGCCCGCACGCCAGACGAAATCGGCGGAGTGGGCGCTGACGACTAATGCACTTTTAGAATCATCTTTTTTTGGCTGAGTCATGAGGGTGTCCTTGGTTTTATTGTTCTCAAAATGTCTGAGTACCATGCTGTCAGCCTGCGCACGTGACGGGTAATTCATTTGAGCGCAGGAGGTATGCATTTTATTTATATAACCGTCATACTTCACATTGCGGATGCGTTGGCTGCGCTCAATCTCCCGAATCACTTACTTATGTAAGCTCATCGGGTGCTCTCGCTTGCCGCCTTCCCGTAACGTGAATTATTTAGGTTATAGTGCTGAGGGATGTCACTGAAAGAAACTGACAGGAGAAGGGGATGGCAGAGTCTGAGATGCTGAGTAACCTGATGCAAATCCGGGCATTTTGTCAGGTTGTCGATCAGGGAAGCGTATCCCGTGCGGCCGATGAACTTTACCGCACGCAGTCGGCGGTCACGCGGGCGATCCGCGATCTGGAACAGGCGCTCGACGTCCCGCTGTTTGAGCGTCATGCCAACGGGATGTTGCTGACCGATTTCGGTAAATGCGTGCTGCCACGTGCGCGGAGGGCGATTGGCGAGCTGCATCAGATCCCCTCGCAGCTGGCGAAATTACAGGGCAAAAGCGGGCAAAGGCGCGGTGATACCGAACCGCTGTATCTGTTCAACGTCCGGCGTTTACAAATTTTTATCTCGCTGTGCAAGACGCGGCATATGCAGACGGTCGCGACGTTGCTCGGCCTCAGCCAGCCCGCGGTCAGTGCCGCCCTGAAAGTGCTGGAAAACGGCGCCGGTCTGGCGCTGCTCGAACGCACGCCGCACGGCATGATGCCGTCGCTGGCCGGGCAGGAGATCGTGCCTAACCTGCGCCGCGCGCTCAACGAACTGCGGCACATTCCCGCTGATATTGCCGCCCGCCGTGGCGTGCTGGAAGGCACAGTGCAGGTCGGCGCGTTGCCACTCGGGCGCACGCGGTTACTGCCGCAGGCGATTATCGGTCTCACGCAACGCTACAGTGGCGTAAAAGTGGTGACCAACGAAAGTGCGTTCAGCGCACTGGCATCGGAACTGCGTTCCGGCGAAGTGGATTTTATTTTTGGCGCGCTGCGTTCCAGTGATTACGCGGCGGATATGACAACTGAAACGCTGTTTACCGAAAGCATGGTAATACTGGCGAGAAAAGGGCATCCGTTGCTGAGCGGCGCAGTGACGAAGGCGCAGTTGCGCGAGGCCCGCTGGGTATTGCCCCGCGCCGAAACGCCCGCCCGACGGTTGCTGGACAACAGTTTTGCCGCAATGAACATGCCGCCACCCGATCCGGTGGTTGAAAGCGGTGATCTGGGAATTGTACGCGGGCTGTTGCTGGGTTCTGACATGCTGGCAGCGGTATCAGCCCGCCAGCTGGAGCACGAGCTTGAGTCCGGTGAACTGGTCAAACTGCCGCTGGATCTGGCCGATACGCACCGCGCTATCGGCCTGACATTCCGCGCCGGGAGTTTGCTGTCACCGGCGGCACAAGCACTGGTGGCAGAGATCCGGAAGGTTTGTGCTCAGTAATTCACTACGACGGATTTTGCCTTTACTCCTCTTCTTCACCGGGAGGGAGTCGATTGAGCCACGCTTTGGGCTTTTGCTTTAGCTCCTCCCCCTGCGAAGGGGG